>CAJQGR010000076.1 GCA_905477785.1 uncultured Hellea sp. | reverse complement strand
CAGCTTCAACTCCCATACCCAATAAATATTGCATACAAAAATTTCTAATCGGACCATATGATGAATCTGTAAGTAAAATATGATCGCCTGGTTTTACCAAAGACAGAATAGCATAAGTACACGCTGCTAAGCCTGAAGGAAATATTGTTGTGGCAACACCGCCTTCTAAAACATTAAATGCATGAGATAAAGCATCATGAACCTCACTACCATGTCTACCATAACTATTAATATCAGATCTATATAAATCCTTTGAATTATTAAAAAGTAAAGTTGATGCTTTTGTAATATTGTGATTTACGGGGGTTGCGATACCAATCTTGGGTCTTGATATATGTAAAAATTGGGTTTCTTTTTTCATAATTATTTTTCTTGTTTATCTAATACCATATAACTTGTTATATTACTAACTTTGCATCCATATTGGTACGGGCAACTTCTTTTCAATCAAAAAATTTGGATTGTATATTTTTGACTGATATCGCTGTCCATGATCACATAAAATGGTAACTATTGTATTCCCGCGGCCCATTTCTTTGGCCATCCTAATTGCTCCCGCAATATTTATACCTGATGAGCCACCTAAACATATTCCTTCTTCTTTATTGATATCAAATATTATATTTAAAGCTTCCTCATCTGAAACTCTATAAGCATCGTCAATAACCACTCCCTCTAAATTTTTTGTTATACGACCTTGACCAATTCCTTCTGTAATCGATGTTCCTTCAGATATTAATTCACCTGTTTTATAATAACTAAACATCTTGGATCCATATGGATCTGCAAGCGCAATCTTTATATTAGGATTAAGTTTTTTTAAGGAGAGTGAAACCCCGCCTAGAGTACCACCTGATCCAATAGCACAAATAAAACCATTTACTTTTCCTGACGTTTGACTGAAAATTTCAGGACCGGTTCCTATAATATGCGCTTCACGGTTTGCTATGTTATCAAATTGATTAGCCCAGATAGTATTATTACTTAGATTTGATATTTTTTGTGACACATGAATATAATTATTAGGGTTTGAATACGGAACGGCATCGACTTCAATAAGTTCAGCTCCATATAGTTTAATAGCTGCCTTTTTTTCTTCACTCTGGGTATTTGGCATAACAATCTTACATTTATAACCAAATACCGCACATATCATAGCAAGCCCTATGCCAGTGTTACCAGCGGTTCCCTCAACAACAGTTCCGCCAGGCCTGAGTCGTCCATCTAATTCTGCTTTTTTAATTATATTAAGAGCAGCCCTGTCTTTTACGGATTGTCCAGGGTTCATAAATTCGGCTTTACCTAATATATCACATCCGGTTTTATCTGAAATCCTATTAAGTCGAATTAATGGAGTATTTCCTATTAACTCTATTAGTGATTTTGATGTCATACCATGATCCAATTAGATAAATATTTCTGCTCATATATATTCTTAGCATTAATTAATTAATCACAAACAGTAACATATTCTGTACAGGAATAAATAATAGTATTATACCCAGTATTATAATGAACAAAGCAAATAAAATAATTAATTTCCCATTACCAATAAGTGGGGAGTGCTTAATTAGTAATACTAATCGCTTAACTGTTATAGCGGGACCATGTGCGATGGAAAGCCGTGATCATGCATTAATGATTGCGGAAAAACTAAAAATATTGGGAAATAAGTTAAATTTAAATATTATTTATAAATCCTCTTTTGATAAAGCAAACCGTACCAGCATATCCTCTAATAGAGGAATTGGTCTTGATAAGGCTCTACCAATATTCGATGAAATTAGAAAAACATTCAATATGGCTTGCCTAACTGATATTCATAACCCGGATCAAGCTTCGTGTCTCGCGGAAGTGATTGATGTATTGCAAATTCCCGCATTTCTTTGTCGACAAACAGATTTGCTTACTGCAGCCGCTAAAACCGGTAAGGTAATAAATATAAAGAAAGGACAGTTTTTAGCACCAGAAGACATGTCAAATGTTATTCAAAAGGTTTTGGATAATGATAATTTTAATGTTCTGCTTTGTGAAAGAGGAACATCATTTGGTTACAATACACTAATAACTGATTTTCGTGGTCTAACTACTATGAAAGAGTATGGGCCCATAGTATTCGATGCAACTCATTCTGTCCAACAGCCAGGGGGGTTAGGTAAAACTAGTTCTGGACAAAGAAAGTTTGTTCCAACTCTAGCTAGAGCAGCAGTATCTATAGGTATAGCTGCAATATTCATGGAAACCCATCAGGATCCAATTAATGCTCCCTCTGATGGTCCTAATATGGTTCCATTGAATAAATTTGAAGATTTATTAACAGACATTATTAAATTCGATGATCTATCAAAAATTAACCCAATCACTGAATTATAGAACTTACAGGGCTTTCTTTAATTTCTTGGATATCATCACTATAAAAATCTGGAGCCTTAATGGGTAATGCTCCACTACTTATTAAACTATCCACTCTTTTCTTAGCGTTAACTTTTAAATCCTCGTAGAAAAGATTGGAAGGTAGTGTTCTAAATTTACTTCCAAATATAAACGGTCTTCTTAATGATCGGCTATTTGGTTTATCAACATTTAGAATTCCATTTTCACATATAGCTCCTACTTCTTTTGTCATCGCGGCCGGCTTGACATCTGGATCTAAACCTTCGGCCGCAACACCTCCTTTGTGTAGACTTGCCGGAGCATAGGTTTCAGATAGTGTCCAGGTGAGTGGGTTCACACATAATATTTCTCTTTTGTTGATGGGTACATAATCTTTACCATCATGAACCATTAAAGTTTTTAGATACTTTTTAGCTATTTTGTAATCACCTGGCATAAAAGCGCCAAATGAAACAATGCAATTTGTTGCAGTTTCTGAGATACACGGAGAATACTTACTTAAAGTATTATCAAAAGTATTAAGTGGTAATGGATAGTCAATAATATATGCTACTGCTAGCCTTTTGAGTGTTTTATCATTGATTGAGTCCGCTAATAATCTTTGAACATGGCTTGCACCTTGATTATGGCCCACCAACACAATGGGTCTTTCAGGGGGCGATTTCTTTAAGAAGTATTTAAATGCTCGCTGAACATCTTTGTAAGCAAAATCCTGAGCTTTAAGTGCGTCTTCACTATTGGTGTAGTAGCTATAAATAGATGCTTGCCGGTAATAGGGTGCAAAGAGCCTTCCTGCATCGCCATAAGGCGCTACATAATTAGGTTTAACTATAGTTTTGAGTTTATTTTTTCTGCGTAAATCCTCATCTCTCAGCAACCAATGTTTTCCGCCACGATAAACACTTGGGACTACGACAAACACATCACCCTTAGGGCCATCAGTTTTTGGACTGCTATTTAAATTGGGTAAGGATAGCCATGAGCTTTCGAGATCGTAATTGGGTGCTGGAGGTTTTACATATGTTTGAAAGGGTTGGCGAGGATCTTGAATAGTTTGAAATATTTCATCGCTACGAAAATAAATTATCAATAAAATAAAGATAATAATTAATGATATTACAAATATTATTTTTTTATTCATTTAAAATCACTTAGTAGTTTATAAGTTTTAGTATCAATTTATAATTTCTTTGATAGAGTTATTGTATAATATTATGCTTTTAATGGATAAGCAAATGACAAATGATGAAGAGTTAAAAAGCCCAAAATTCAATTTAGTTCGTTGGCTAAGAAACAGAATGTTTACAGGTATAATTATAGCTCTGCCTTTGATAGCTACAATTGCAGGTATATCATGGATTGTTAAGTTAATTGATAATAATGTTTTGAAAATCCTACCACGTGCTCTAAATCCAAATACTTATCTTGGTTTTAATATTCCTGGTCTTGGATTAATTATATCTGTTTTTTTATTTTTTATACTTGGCTTAATTGCTTCTAATATTATTGGTAAGTCCGCTATAAAAGCAGGAGAGTATTTATTGGCCAGAGTACCAATTGTAAGCCCAGTTTATAACTCTCTCAAACAAATTATAAATACAGTTGCAAAGCAGAAAGAACGAGCTTTTAGGGATGTTTGCTTAATAGAATATCCACGCAAAGGATTATATGCCATAGGATTTATTACGGCCGACCTTTCTGGCGCGCCAGCTAAAATACTACCTGATGGATATGTATGTGTCTTTGTTCCAACTACACCAAATCCAACATCTGGTTTTTTATTATTTGTAAAAGAAAAAGACGCAAAAATCCTCGATATGACTCCGGAGGAAGGTGCTAAAATGATTATTTCTGGCGGAATGGTCTCTTCCAACAATAATTTTGATAAATTAGTTAAAAAATAGATTACTATCAAACCAAAAAGTTAACCTGCATCCATTAAAGCAATTCCAAAGTCTTGTTCGAAAAGATATAGCAAGGTTCTAATTGATTCACCTCTATGACTTTCAAGCATTGGGTCTTTATTAATTATGGATTTTGCGTCTTTGGCAGCAAGATCTAAAAGTGACTTATGCTTATCAATATCTGCTATTCGAAATTCAGGTAGTCCACTTTGCTTAGAACCTAATAAATCACCTGAGCCACGTAACTCTAAATCTTTTTCCGCGATTAAAAATCCATCCTCGGTTTCCTTCATTATCTCTAATCTTAACCTGCCATTTTTTGATAACGGACTTTTATACAAAAGAAGACATGATGAAGTTTCGCTACCGCGGCCTACACGACCCCTCAATTGATGTAATTGTGCTAGACCAAATCTTTCTGCATGCTCTATGATTATAATGGAAGCATTTGGAACATCAATTCCCACCTCGATAACTGTTGTTGCAATTAATATATCATATTTTCCAGACTTAAATTCATTTGATATAGCTTCCTTTTCATGCGGCTTTAGGCGCCCATGTAGAACTTTAACTCGATTTCCAAAAATTTCTTTAAGTTGACTGTATCTTTCCATCACTGAGCTTAATTCAATTAACTCACTCTCTTCAACTAGAGGGCAAACCCAATAAACTTGCTGTCCCTTAGTTATTGCTCTTTTAATACCCGCAATTACTTCATCTAGTTTTTGCATGGGTAGTATGTGAGTCCCTATTGGTTTTCTTCCTGCTGGTTTTTGAGTAATTGTCGATATGTCAAGATCACCATATGATGCCAATGCTAACGTCCTAGGTATCGGTGTGGCAGTCATTACAAGAAGGTCTGGATTGAGTCCTTTTTCTGTAAGTTTAAATCTATCATGGACACCAAATCTGTGCTGCTCATCAATAATAACTAAGCCTAATTTTTTAAATATAGTATTGTTTTGGAACAAAGCATGTGTACCTATGACGACATCAATGTATCCTTCTTTTAAGCCTGTTTCCAATGCCTTTCTCTGTAACCCTTTATCCCTTCCAGTTAATGCTTCAACAGTTAGTCCTAAGGGATCAAGCAATAACTTGAGGCTCGTCAAATGTTGCCTGGCTAATATCTCAGTAGGAGCCATCAAAGCTATTTGTGAACCAGACTCAGCAGCATATGCACAAGCCATTGCTGCAACAAAAGTTTTACCAGACCCTACATCACCTTGTAATAATCGAGTCATTCGATAAGTTGAACTCATATCTTTTTTTATTTCTTTGAATACAATCTCTTGTGATTTTGTCGGCTCAAAATTTACAACATTTAATATTTCATCTATAAATTTCCCAGCAGAATTATGTGATATGCCAATTTTTTTTTGGTTATTATTTCTGACTAGAGCTATAGCTATCTGTTTTGCTAATAATTCATCGTAAGCTAAACGCTGCCTAGGTGGAGCTAATAACTTAGTATCTGATGGATGGACTGGTGAATGCATTTTAATTAATGCTTCATTAAATTTTGGCCAATTATATTTATTTATAATTGACTTATCTAACCATTCTGGAAGAGTTGATATCTTTTCCAATGCATTGAGTATTGATTTACGTGCAACTTTTTGCGTTAAGCCCTCAGTAAGTGGATAAAGTGTCTCAATTATTGGCAATCTATTTTTTTCAGCAACCGGTAAAATATAATCAGGGTGTATCATATTAATTTCTGAGTTATATAATTGTGCTTTGCCAGAGATTATGCGTTTTGAACCTACGGGAAGAATTTTCTTTAAATATTCTTCTTTGGCACGAAAAAAACATAGTGTTAAATCACCGGTTTTATCAAAAACTCTAATTCGAATTGGTTGATTCTTATTTCCCTTGATCGAGTGTGATCCAACTGTCACTTCTAGGGTGCATATGGAATTATCAATAATTTCAGAAATTTTAGGGTTGTAGCTCCTATCAATAAAACTTGCTGGCGGAGTAAATAATAAATCCAAGAGCTTTGGTCCCATAGCTCGTGAGAGAACTTCAGCGGTTCGTGGTCCTACACCAATTAATGTAGATGTTTCAGCAAAATATGAAAATAATTGTTCTGGACGCATTTTGTTACTAAAACGAATTTTTCTATTAATCGCAAGTGACATACGATAAGATTTTATATAATAGATCGCTAATATGATGGACATTAAACGCAAAAAATTAATATATCGCTCAAATTATAGGGGCTTTAAAGAAGTTGATCTTATTTTGGGTGGTTTCGCAAATAAATATATGAATGAACTTAGCGACCATGATGTCGATTTATTTGAAGAGTTATTAAACTGTAAAGATCATGATGTTTATGGATGGATAACAGGTAAAATAGCAATTCCCGATGATTACAATACTGATCTTTTTTATAGAATTAAATCTTTTGAACCTATTAAATAAATGCGAATACAGTTAAATAGATATGCGGGGAATGAACCTAGTATCCTTGCAGCTGGTTTGCCCGAAGGGGCTGATGCTTTAATTTTTACTAAAGCTGCACGTAAACTTAACAATATTTCAATGTTTGTTGCTCGCGATGATCGAAGGGCTGATACATTTCTTTCAGCGTGTCAATTTTATGCTCCTGATATAGAAGTTATAATGCTTCCAGCTTGGGATTGTCTTCCATATGATAGAGTTTCACCAAGTAGAGATTTAGCTGCAAAACGCGCATCAACTTTGTCGAAAATATTATCATACAATAATGATAAACCACTGATATTAATATCTACTATAAGCGCTGTTACTCAAAAATTAATTCCGCAGTCTATAGTATCCGCATCTAGTTTAACCATTAATACTGGTTCTGAATTAAAGAGAGAAAATTTACAACGTTACTTAGTTGAAAATGGCTATATTCGTGAAACAATTGTCAGAGATGCTGGTGATTATGCAGTAAGAGGCGGTATAATTGATATATATCCAATAGGCTTTGATGACCCAGTTAGATTAGATTTTTTTGGTGATGATATTGATGTAATCCGTACCTTTGATTCCGAAACTCAACGTACCAAAGTTAAATTGAATAGTATTACCTTTACTCCAGTAAGTGAAGTTTTACTCTCGAATTTATCAATAGGCCTTTTTCGAAGAAACTATATCGCTGCTTTTGGAGGCGGAGTAGCAAAGGACCCTATTTATTCATCAGTCATTGAAGGCATAAGACCACAAGGAATAGAGCATTATTTACCATTATTTTATAATAAACTTGAAACTATTTTTGACTACTTGCGAATTGGATCGTTAATTTCTTTTGATTGCTTGTGTAACGAATCATTGTCTGAAAGACGAGATTTAATTGATGATTACTACTCATCGCGTAGTGATTATGTTAATTTACATGATACAGGATCAGGAGATCCTGCAAAATTATCAGGTTTGTACAGACCATTACCAATTGATAATTTATACATTCAACCAGAGGAGTGGAAAGAAGCTTTATCAGTTTTTAAAGTACGTAATCACGCGTTATTCATACCGCCTGATGCAAACAATAAAATAGACTTCAAAGGGCGTTCTGGGAGAAGCTTTTCAAATGAAAGAAAGCAAATTGATTGTAATGTTTTTGATGAAGTAGTTAAATATATTAATCGGCTTAAGGCTTCTAATAAAAAAGTATTAGTTGCATCTCATACTAGTGGTTCATCTGAAAGGCTTGGAAGTGTTTTGTCTGATCATGGATTAGAACTTTCTGAAATTAAATTAGGTACTGATGCCCTATCCATTAATAACTCTACTGCTTTTAGAGTAACATTGCCATTAGAAACAGGTTTTGAAATCGATGACTTAATTATTATATCTGAGCAAGATATTTTCGGTGATCGATTGATAAATCGAGGAAGAAAAAGAAGAACTAAAGATTTTATATCTGAAGTTACATCGCTTAACTCAGGTGATTTGATAATTCACATAGATCATGGCTTAGGACGTTACATAGGTCTTGAAACTGTTAGTGTCCATAATGCTCCACATGATTGTTTGAAACTTGAATATTTTGGTGGTTCCACATTATATCTGCCAGTTCAGAATATCGAACTTTTATCTCGTTATGGTTCAGCTTCAGAGAACACTACTCTAGACAAATTGGGCAGTGCCGCATGGCAGTCACGTAAAGCCAAAGCTAAAAAACGTCTTCTTGATATTGCAGGTGAGTTAATCGTAATCGCGGCTAAAAGAGCTATGAAAACCTGTGAAGCAATAAGTATAGACCAGAAGCCATATAATGAATTTTGTTCTAGATTTCCTTACGTTGAAACAGATGATCAAATAAATTCTATAGATGAAGTTTTAGATGATCTTAAAAGCGGCAAGCCAATGGATAGATTGATATGCGGCGATGTTGGGTTCGGCAAAACTGAAGTTGCTCTAAGAGCGGCCTTTGCAATGGTAATGAGTGGAAAGCAAGTTGCAATAGTCGCTCCGACCACGATTTTATCACGACAACATTATAAGACTTTTTCAGAGAGATTTAAGGGCTTTCCTGTCAATGTAAAGCAATTATCACGCATGGTGTCACCAAAAGATCAAGCAATGACTAAAAGTGAGCTTAAAAATGGGCAATGCGATATTATAGTTGGAACTCATAGTTTACTTTCAAAAACGCTAGGTTTTTCAGAATTAGGCTTAATTATAGTCGATGAAGAACAAAGATTTGGAGTTCAACATAAAGAGCGTTTGAAACAATTAAGATCAGACCTTCATGTTTTAACTTTAACTGCGACTCCCATACCAAGAACTTTGCAAATGGCACTCTCTGGTAT
This sequence comes from uncultured Hellea sp., assembly GCA_905477785.1. GTDB lineage: Bacteria > Pseudomonadota > Alphaproteobacteria > Caulobacterales > Maricaulaceae > Hellea. Next base: position 2,942 of record CAJQGR010000076.1, on the reverse strand, counting down.
AAGAGATTTATCGCTTATTGCTACTCCGCCGGTAGATAGACTCGCAGTTAGAACTTATATTTCTCCTTTTGATACAATCTCTATACGAAAAGCAATTCTTAGAGAACGGTATAGGGGGGGGCAATGCTTTTTCGTAGTTCCAAGAGTCTCTGATATACAAAAAATAGATGAATTTATTCAAACGGAAGTACCTGAGGTAACATATGTAATCGCACATGGAAAAATGTCACCTAATGCCTTAGAAGATATAATGACTGCTTTTTATAATGGTCAGTATGATGTCCTTATATCAACATCCATAATCGAAAGTGGAATAGATATTCCAACTGCTAACACAATGATTATTTATAGAGCAGATAGATTTGGATTAGCTCAACTTTATCAAATGCGAGGAAGGGTAGGGCGCTCAAAGTTAAGAGCATATGCTTATTTCACTATGCCTACAAATAAACTCATAACAAAAAATGCTCAAAACCGTTTAAAAATATTGCAATCATTGGATACTCTTGGTGCAGGTTTTACACTCGCTAGTTATGATCTTGACATGCGTGGGAGTGGAAACCCTTTAGGTCAAGAACAATCAGGACACATAAAAGACTTGGGTGTAGAATTATACCAACATATGTTGGAAGAAGCTGTGTCTGAATTAAAAAATGAAAATCAGCATAAAGATAGTAGTTGGTCTCCTCAGGTTAATCTAGGAGTTGCTATATTAATACCAGAAAAATATATAGAAGACTTAAATCTAAGATTATCAACCTATAGACGAATTTCTATGGTCGAAAATGATGAACAAGGTGATGCATTATCTATTGAACTGGTAGATCGCTTTGGACCTCTTCCTATGGAGTTAAAATCTTTATTAAAAGTAATGCAAATCAAAAGGTTATGTAAGAAATCTTCTGTAGAAAAGATAGATGCAGGTCCTCTAGGGATAGTAATTACTATAAGAAAAAAAGATATTTCAGACCCATCTAAAATATTAAATGCGATTAATAGTAACCCTGGGTGGCGTATTAAGAAAAACCAAACAATATTTGTCAAATGTAATCTAGAAAAAGCGGAAGTACGCTTGGCGAAAACATTTAATGTTATCTACTCTCTATATGAAAAACTTAAATAAATTTAGGCATTATTACAAGCACTACAAAAAAGAGTTAAACTACCAGAAAACTATTAAAATTCATTCTTTTATCATAAAGGGCTTGCCTATAAAACAACGCTAAATGTTATAAATCAAAAATTATCCATTTTTCATTATTAAATTTACCAACCGCACGATCTGTTTTTATTTTGATCTTTTAAATAAGACATTAAAGGATCAAAATACTCTAAGATAGCTGACCCATCCATTTGTCGTGTTCCCGTAAAAGCCTCTAGTGCATCAGGCCATGGTTTTGAAGCACCCATTTCCATCATTTCATTAAAGCGTTTTCCAACCTCTTTATTTTCATATATAGAACACTCATGTAGCGGTCCTTCAAATCCTGCAATCTCACAGGCAGCTTTATGGAACTGAAACTGCAATATGTGAGCTAAGAAATATCGCATATAGGGAGTATTACCCGGAATGTGGAATTTTGCTCCTGGATCAAATGCATTGTCTGGACGCGATACGCCTGGATGACGTAAGCCTTGATATTTTTCTCTTAGTTCCCACCAGCCAGAGTTGTATTCAGATGGGGTATATTCACCACTGAAGACTTTCCAGCGCCACTGATCTACCATTAAGCCAAAAGGTAAAAAAGCAATTTTCTCCATAGCTTGCTGCATTAATAAGGATACATCAGCATTATCTCCTGGCAAGTCAGTAGGATCTAATAGTCCAATTTTGACTAAATATTCAGGCGTTATAGATAGTGCTATCATATCTCCAATAGCTTCGTGAAAACCATCATTGGCACCAGTCTTATAAAAAACAGATTGGTTTTTATATGCTCTCTGATAAATATTATGACCTAACTCATGGTGTATTGTTACAAAATCTTCTCCATTTATTTTAGTACACATCTTTATTCTGATATCATCTTGGTCATCAAGATCCCAAGCTGATGCATGGCATACGACTTCTCTATCTTTTGGTTTGGTAATTAAAGATCTTTTCCAGAATGTATCAGGTAATGGCTCAAAACCAAGTGATGTGAAAAAACTTTCTCCAATTTCTACCATTTCTTTTTGATTAAGCCCCTTTTCTTTAAGCAGTTGTGTGATATCCACACCATTACCAGCATTTTCGGGTGCTACTAAATCATATATATTTCCCCAACTTTGCCCCCACATATTTCCTAATAAATCTGCCCTTATTGGTGCGTTAATTGGTTGTACATCATCCCCATAGGTATTATTTAAAGCTGCACGAGTATTACAGTGAAGCTCGTTATAAAGTGGTTGTACTTGACCCCATAACCTATCTGCCTCTTTAATGAATTCTTCACCATCCATATCATAGCCACCACGCCATAGTGCACCTGTATCGGGATAACCTAATTCTTGCGAACCCTCATTTACTATATCAACCATTTTAGAATAGTTTTCCTTCATAACAGGAGATATAGTTCTCCATCCTTCCCAAACTTTTTGTAACTCGGATGCATCACGCGATGAGGCAATAATATCTGAAGCTTCTCCAAGATTAATTGTATTATTTTTATATTTAAACTTTCCCGTACCATAAGTGGCCTCTAGGTTTGTCATTATTCTAGCTAAATCCTCAGCCGCACCTTCTCTATCCGGTGCAGGGAAGTTACTCCCGCGTTTTAACCCGTTCATTTTGCGACGTAAGTCTGAAGGTAAAGAAGTATCATTATAAAGTTTTGCTTCATTTGCCAAACGTGTTGATAACTTTGCAGCTTGAGCACCCGCCATAGCTGCTAGTGAATTAGTATCCTCTGTTATAAAGTTTGCTTGGACCCAGTATATTTTTGAAGCAAATGCACTTAATT
>CAJQGR010000075.1 GCA_905477785.1 uncultured Hellea sp. | reverse complement strand
TCTTAATCTTCGACCGTATTCCCTAGATTTACTGCAGGTAATCCATTCCGACATACCGTTTTTAAGCGCAATTTTTCCATCTAAAGAAGTTGCAAGCTTTAATGTAATTTGCGGACGCGCCAAGATTAACTATTCCTTCTAAGTAGCTTCAGAGTCTAGCTTTTCTTCTTCTATAAAGGTCTCAAAATCTGCTGTAGCCCTGAAATCCTTATATACAGACGCATATCTTACGTAGGCCACCTTATCAAGACCTGCTAATCCCTCCATAGCCAGAGCCCCAATTTGGTCAGAGGTAATATCCGAGTTACCTGCACTTTCAAGCTGCCTGATAACACCACTGATCATCTGCTCTATTCTTTCAGGCTCAACCGGTCTTTTTTGCATTGCAATCATTATAGACCTTGTCATTTTATCTCTATCGAAAGGAGTTCTTCTTCCCGATTTCTTTACAACTATTAATTCACGAAGCTGAACTCGTTCAAATGTAGTGAAGCGACCAGAACAATTACCACACAATCTCCTGCGTCTAACAGCAGTATTATCTTCTGCTTGACGGCTATCCTTAACTTGTGTGTCTTCTGAACTACAAAATGGGCAACGCATATAACTTATATATCACGATTATTTAAAGGAGCAAATGAGTTATATAAAAAGGTTTAATCATTAATAAATAGGAAATTTAGCAGTCAAAGACTTAACTCTTTCACGTACGGAATCCTCTAGAGCTTCATTTCCATCCGGATGAACTACAAGTGAATCGAGTATTTCCACCATGAGCTCACCTATTTCTTTGAATTCTTTAACCCCGAAACCCCTAGTTGTTCCGGCTGGTGAGCCTATCCTTATTCCGGAAGTAATTGTAAACTTTTCTTTATCAAATGGAATACCATTTTTATTGCATGTAATGTATGCTCTACCTAAAGCTTTTTCTGCTAGATTACCCTTTACCCCTTTCGGTGAAAGATCAATCAAAGCCAAATGCGTATCTGTACCACCAGTAACGACGGCATAGCCTGCTTTCTCGAGAGCTTTAGCCATAGCTTTACAGTTCTCTATAACTTTTTTTGTATACTCCTTAAATTCAGGCTGCAATGCATCCCGAAATGCAACAGCTTTTGCAGCAATTACATGCATTAAAGGACCACCTTGTAGCCCAGGAAAAATTGCAGAGTTGAATTTCTTTGCTAATTTTGGATCATTAGTAAGAATTATGCCCCCTCGGGGCCCTCTCAAGGTTTTGTGAGTGGTTGAAGTTACCACATCGGCATAAGGAAATGGTGAGGGATGAACTCCGCCAGCAACTAATCCAGAAAAATGAGCCATATCTACATGAAGATATGCACCAACTTGATTGGCAATATCACGAAATCTCTTAAAATCAATATGACGCGAATAAGCGGAACCACCACAAATTATAATTTTAGGTCTATGTTCAATTGCTAAAGCCTCGACCTGATTATAATCAATTAAATTAGTATCCTCTGTTACTCCATAAGAAACAGCATTGAACCATTTTCCTGATAGATTAGGTGGTGCTCCGTGTGTAAGATGCCCACCTGATGCAAGATCCATGCCAAGTATTGTATCGCCAGGCTTTAAAAGAGCTAAGAAAACTCCTTGATTTGCTTGCGAACCTGAGTTTGGTTGAACATTTGCATATCCACAATTAAATAATTGACAGACACGATCGATAGCTAATTGCTCTGTCACATCGACATGATGACAACCACCATAATAACGCTTTCCAGGGTAACCTTCAGCGTATTTGTTTGTTAAGACGGAACCTTGCGCCTCTAAAACAGCCTGAGAGACAATATTTTCAGAAGCTATTAATTCAATTTCATGTTTTTGTCTCTCTAACTCATCAAACATAGAGGCGTAGACTTCCGGGTCTCGGATATTTAATTTTTCAGTAAAGTATTTTTCAGGATATGTATTTCTCTGACCGCTCATTTTGCGACTCCAATAAAAAGAGAATTATTTAAAAATATTAATAACTTAATTCAATAAAAAAGGTTACTATGCTACCTTTTTCTTATCTAAACCAAACTCTTTCCAAACTGAATCAAGTGCAATCATTAAGTTATCCATCATAACATCATCATGAAAAGGACTAGGAGTAAACCTGAGTCTTTCAGTCCCACGTGGTACTGTTGGAAAATTGATTGGTTGAGCATAAATGCCAAATTTTTCTATTAAACGATCAGATATTGCCTGGCATTTAACTGGATCTCCAACCATAATTGGGACTATGTGTGTTTTACCATCAATAAAATCATAACCAGCCAACCTAAAACGATCTTTTAGCGCTTCTGCTCTCTCTTGATGTTTAACACGTTTTTCTGGTGTTACTTTTAAAATCTTAACAGACCTTAAGGCCCCAGCTGCCGTACTTGGCGGTATCGATGTAGTAAAAATAAATCCAGAAGCCATTGATCGGACAGCATCAATAATAACCTCATCTGCTGCTATATAGCCACCAACCATACCATAAGCTTTTGCTAAAGTTCCTTGGATAATATCGATTCTATTCGATAGACCTAATTCTTCGCAAACTCCACCGCCGGTTTGACCATACATTCCTACTGCATGGACCTCATCTATATATGTTAATGCATTGTATTTATCTGCTAAATCACATATTTCCTTAATTGGAGCTATATCAGCGTCCATAGAATAAACAGATTCGAAAGCAATTATTTTAGGTGTTTTCAAGGGAAGTGATTTTAATTTAATCTCAAGGTCCGTAAGGTCATTATGGTTAAAAATAATTTTTTTACATCTAGCTCTTTGAATACCAGAAATCATCGATGCATGATTTTTTTCATCAGAAAGAATAACCAATCCAGGCAGTATCTTGCTCATGACTCCTAATGTTGCTTCGTTAGCAACATAACCTGAAGTCATTACTAATGACCTATCTTTGTTATGCAAATCAGCTAACTCCTTCTCTAATTGAACATGGTACCTAGTGGTTCCTGAAATATTCCGAGTACCTCCCGAGCCAGTACCTGCACTATCAACTGCAGACTTAACTGCCTCAATTACGCATTCATTCTGTCCCATGCCAAGATAATCATTTGAGCACCAAACTACTATATCCTTTTCACTGTCAGCCCTAAACCATGTAGCATGAGGGAAAGAACCTGATTTACGACGTATATCTCTAAATATACGGTATCTACCCTCTTCACGGACAGAATTTACAGCGAACTCGAATTCATTTCTAAATTTTTTATATGTCAATTTCTCGCCTTCAATGAGAATATGTTGATACCAATGTCTCTTGTATATATATTTACCTAAATATTGCTACTGCACAATCGTCGCAATCATCCCTATTTAAATGCAAAATCGTCGCATATGAACAGTCAGGTAAAATGATATAATAAAAAAAAAGAGGACTTTGTATTGTCAACATATCCATTTACAAGATTACGAAGAACAAGAGGCTCTAGCTGGTCACGCAGCTTAGTTAGTGAAAATGAAGTGCTGCGAAAAGACCTAATTTGGACTATCATAGTATCTGACTCAAAAGCGAAACGGACCTCAATACCATCAATGCCCGGAATTGATCGAGTAAATCTTGATGAAATCGTTTCCGAGGCAAAAAAAGCAACCGATCTAGGCATTCCAGCAATTGCACTATTTCCAAATATTAACCCAAAAAATAAAACTGAATGTGCTTCGGAAGCATTAAATCCAAATGGCCTCATACCGCAAGCAATACAGGCTATAAAAGCATCTACACCCAATCTAGGAATCATAGTTGATGTTGCCCTTGATCCATACACAAGTCATGGTCACGACGGTTTAATGGAAGGAAATAAAATTCTAAATGATGCTTCAATAGAGATATTAGCAGAAAGTGCAAACATTCTTGGAAATGCAGGTGCAGATATTGTCGCTCCATCGGACATGATGGATGGACGAGTAGTGGCTATAAGAGATTCATTAGAGAAGGCGCATCTTTGTGATGTAATGATAATGTCTTATGCTGCCAAATATGCTTCATCATTTTATGGACCTTACAGAGATGCAATAGGAACATCATTAAGCTTAGTTGGTGACAAAAGGACCTATCAAATGGATCCCGCTAATAGTGATGAGGCTTTACGGGAAGTTGAACAAGATATTCTTGAGGGTGCAGATATGATAATGATTAAACCAGGAATGCCTTATTTAGATATAATTAAAAGAATAAAGGATGAATTCAGAATGCCAACATATGCCTTTCAAGTTAGCGGAGAATATTCCATGTTAAAAGCCGTATCACAAAATGGGTGGTTAGATGAGAAAAAGATTGTGATGGAAAGCTTACTAAGTTTTAAACGAGCTGGATGTGATGGTATATTTACTTATTTTGCGCCAGAGGCTGCAAAATGGTTAAAAAATTAGTATTAATAACAATTATATAAGCCTCTTAAGAAGACTAGAAGTGTCCAAGCGATTACCTCCACTGTTCTGAATTTCCGCATAGTATTCATCAACCATTTCTACGACTGATAAATTTATATCTAATTTTTTTGATGTATTCAGAACTATTCCAAGGTCTTTACGCATGTGATCAACAGCAAATCCAAAATCATACTCGCCTTTACTCATCGTAAGCGCCCTATTATCCATTTGCCAACTTTGTGCCGCACCCTTGCCTATTGCGTTAATAACTTTTTCTATATCCAAGCCGGCTTTCTGAGCAAAATATATACCCTCCGCTAACCCTTGTAATATACCAGCTATACAGATTTGATTTACCATTTTTGTTAATTGTCCAGTTCCTGCACCACCCATGAGTTTCACTGACTTGCTATAATTAGAAATTACATCAATTGATCTATGAAAAATAACCTCGTCGCCCCCACATATTGCTGTTAGCATTCCCTTAATTGCACCTGACTCACCTCCTGATACAGGGGCATCAATAAACCCACATGAGTTTTTTAAGGCTTTATTATAACAATATTTTGCACAATTCTCAGAAGTTGTGGTATGATCAATAATTATTGAGCCAGGCTTAAGGTGTAATATAACCTCATCAAATACAGAAAAAACATCATCATCATTTCCCACACACATAATAACAAAGTCAGCTCCAGCAACTGCCTTTTGGATAGTTGATGATACAGTACCCTTATACTCCTTTCCCCATTCATGGCTTTTTTCAGGAGTTCTATTCCAAACCCTCAATTCGTTAAAAGCATATTCTAGATGGCCTGCCATGGGGTAACCCATAACTCCTAATCCTAAAAAAGCACATATCGACATATATAATCTCCAGAAAACTCTTGATTTATAATCATCTATTCAATCAAATAGAAATATGAAAGAATTATTCGAAAAGATAATTAAATAATTATGGAATTAGGTTTGATATCTCCCAACTGGCAAATGTGGGCAACTATGTTCATGGTGCTTGTGGCTGTTTATTTCTATATAAGGGAAAAGTACTCAATAGAGGTAATATCAGTTGGAGTTATTACAAGCTTGATGATATTTTTTCATTTCTTTACGCCCGAAAATAGCCCCAATTTTGACAGCACATCTTTATTGTCAGGGTTTGCCGCCCCAGCATTAATTACAATAATGGCATTATTAGTGGTTGGACAAGGTTTATTTCAAACAGGTGCATTTGAAGGACCGATACATAGTATAAATAGTGCATTAGATAATACTCCAAGACGAACCTTATCAATTGTCTTTATAATAGCATTTTCAGTATCAATGTTCATGAATAATACTCCGGTTGTTGTTATGTTTATTCCAATCATAGCATCGATGTCTCTCCGTTTAAGGCGCTCAACATCTATCTACATGATGCCTTTAAGTTTTATTTGCATACTAGCTGGAATGACCACCCTCATAGGGTCATCAACAAACATGCTGGTCAACGATGTTTTAATAAGATCTTCAGATTTATCTCTAAAGTTTTTTACTCAATTTCCATTTGGTATAGTCTTAGCAATGATTGGAGCAATTTATATTATAATAGCTGCGCCAATTTTATTGCCAAATAAAAGTAAACAAAAAAATAATAGTAAAACTTCGGGTCATCAATATATAGCACAAATAAGAATTACTAAATACCATCCATTGACTGAAGCCATACCGGTAGCTGGTTTATATCCAAAGCTAAAAGACGTAACTGTTCGAATGGTGCAACGAGGAGATGATATATTCTTACCTCCTTTTGAACATGCACTTTTAGAAGATGATATATTGATTGTTGCCGCTACAAGAAAATCACTATCAAATTTACTAACATCCAGTCCAGAATACCTAAAAGGGATGCTGAATATAACGGGCTTTCAAAAGAAGCAAAAAGATAATGAACACAATCAATCTATAGTAATTAGCGAGGCAGTTATTACTCCTAGCTCTAGAATGATTGGTAGAAATATAGAACAGATAGGTTTCCGCCGTCAAACTGGATGTTTAGTTTTAGGCATACAAAGACGTTCAAGGATGATCAGAAAGAGGATGCTTGATATTAGACTGGAAGCAGGAGATATATTGCTGCTATTTGGATATGAATCAGAAATAAACGAACTCCGTGAAAACAGAGATTTACTTTTATTAGATTGGTCAACCAAAGAATTGCCCGATGTAAGGAAGTCTATTATAGCTCAATTAATTTTTATTGGTACAGTGGCTAGTGCTGCTACAAGTCTTTTACCCATTGAAATAGCAGCATTAACAGGTGCAATATTTATGATAGCTTCAGGGTGTTTAAATATACGACAGGCTATTAGAGCTCTGGATATGAAAATATTTCTATTAATTGGCGCTGCATTCGCAATGGGTCTTGCACTAGATAAAACAGGAGGAGCAGAATATATAGGCCTTACTGTCATAAACACATTTCAACCATATGGAGATCAAATTCTATTAAGTTCCATTTTCTTAATTATAGCTATTTTAACAAATATTATTTCTAATAGTGCTGCTGCATTATTATTTGCTCCAATTGGACTAGCAATTAGTCAACAAACAGGAATTGACCCCATTTCAATTGTTTTAACTGTTATATTTGCCACAAATTGTTCTTTTGCAACGCCAATTGCTTATCAGACAAATTTACTAGTAATGGGACCTGGTCATTATAAGTTTTCGGATTTCGCTCTTTTTGGTATCCCATTAATATTAATACTTTGGATCAGTTTTAGTGTTTTATCTCCATATTTCTTAAATTTATAAACAGACATTAATGTGACCCAGCCTTTTAACACAAATAAAATTCAATTTTACCTGACTGTGCCTGCCCCATGTCCCTATTTACCGCACTTAATGGAAAGAAAGGTATTCACTCAATTAGATCCTATAAATGGACCATTATTAAACAATCACTTAACTCATTTTGGCTTTAGAAGGTCTCAGAATGTAATATATAGACCGGCATGTGAAAACTGTAATTCATGTGAATCTTTGCGAATAAAAATTGATGATTTTAAATATAAAAAAAGCTTCAGAAGGGTTCTAAAAATAAATTCTGATCTTAACGTATCAATAAAACCACCTATTGCGACAAATGAACAATTTGAATTACTTCAACATTACTTAAAATCACGACATGATGGAGGTGGGATGTCAGAAATAGATTTTTCACGCTATCAAATGATGGTTGAAGAATGTGCATCAGAAACTGATATCATTGAGTTTAGAAATAAAAAAAATAATCTTTTAGGAGTCTCACTAATCGACAACCTTTCTGATGGCTATTCGATGGTTTATAGTTTTTTTGACACAACTTTTAAAACAAAAAGTTTGGGAACCTTTATGATACTAAACCAAATAAACCGTTGTAAAAAAAATGATTTCCCGTACCTATATCTTGGCTACTGGGTTAAGGGTAGTAAGAAAATGGAATATAAATCACGTTTTCAGCCTTATGAATTACTGAGTGAAAATGGTTGGCATACAATAAGGAAATCTTAAATGAAAAGACGCCAAATACTAGGAGCAGTAGCCGCTGTAGCAACGGGGACAGGTGTTACAGCTATATTGGGTAATAAAGACAATAATAAACAATCTATCAATAAAGAATCTGCAATATCAACACCAAATATAGCAAAAGGAATTAAACGCTTTAGAATGGTCACAACTTGGCCCAAGGACTTTCCAGGTTTAGGTCAAATGCCCAACCGGTTTGCCAGCGCATTAAGCGAAATGACTTCGGGTGCTATGGAGGTCAAAGTTTACGCAGCTGGAGAACTTGTAGGTGCTATGGAAAGTTTTGATGCTACAGCTTCTGGCGCTGCAGACATGTATCATGGAGCCGAATACTATTGGCAAGGTAAGTCAAAAGGTTTTTCGTTCTTTACGTCTGTTCCCATGGGAATGACAGCTGCAGAGATCATGGGCTGGATAGATCATGGGGGAGGTCAAAAACTATGGGATGATTTATCAGCAGATTTCAATATTAAACCATTCCAAGCGGGAAATACTGGTCATCAGACCGGTGGATGGTTTAAGAAAAAAATTAACTCACTTGAAGACTTTAAAGGGCTTAAAATGCGAATGCCTGGTTTAGGTGGAGAGGTTATAAGACGTCTTGGTGGCGCTGCCGTTCAGCTATCAGGTGGGGAAATTTATCAGGCATTACAATCAGGCTCCATAGATGCAACAGAATGGGTTGGCCCCTGGAATGATTATGCATTTGGTTTCTACCGTGAAGCGCCGTATTATTATGCACCTGGATTTCATGAACCTGGTGCCTCTTTGGCAGTAGGTATAAATCTTGATGTATGGAATACCTTATCAACGTCTGAACAATCCATTATTAAATATGCATGTAAATCAGCCAACGATGCAAGTCTTGGAGAATACACTCATGAAAATGCAAAAGCATTGAGTATTCTGAAAAAAGACCACAATATTTCTCCACGTTATTTTTCAGATGAAATAATGAAAGAAATAGGCAAGATAAGTAAAGATGTTGTTTATGAATTAGGAAATGCAGATAAACGAACAGCTACAATTTATCAATCTTATATAAAAGCAAGAAATTCTTATAGCAAGTGGACTGAAATGAGCGATGGACTTTATATAAATGCAAGAAAAATTTCAGATGAATGATCTTACAAAGAATACTGATTTAATCGATACTTTATCAATCGTATTACAGGCAATTGGGTGGACTTTTTTTCCTTTAATAATTCTACCAATTATATACATTATATTTTTTAACAATCTGATCTTAAGAAAAATGTCCTATGGTATAGTAAGCACCATAGACAGCTTTAATTATTTTATAGGTAAAATCATTAAATGGCTGCTACCTCTAATGGTTTTAACAATATCTTTTTCAATATTTGCATTGTCAATATTTGGTAAAAGCTGGACAAAACTTTTCGAAACAAGTGAGTACATCCATGCCTCAGTTATCATGCTAGGTGCCGCTTCCACTTTATTAGCTAGCAAGCATGTTCGAGTTGATATTTTCTATAGTAAAATGAATAGCATAACCAGATCATGCGTTGAAATTATTGGTTTTTATGCTTTCTTACTCCCCGTATGTATTATTATATTATGGAATTCCCAATCATTCGTTAGTACATCTTGGAGATTTCTAGAGGGATCCTCTGAAGTTGACGGCATTAAAGGGGAATTTATTCTCAAAACGTTAATTCCCGCCTTCTCTTTACTAATGATTATTCAGGGTCTATCAATAGCATTGAGAGCGGTTATGCATATTTACCGTCATGAAAAACCAAAACTACCAGATAATTTTGACAATCTCTTTACCTATGAAGATAAAAATACATAATGGCTGATATCTTAGCTATATCTATGTTTGCTTTTACTTGTATCGCTCTAATGGGTGGTTACAATGTTGCTTTTACTTTAAGTGGCATATCACTAATATTTGCTTCGGCAGGAGTGATTACAGGCACATTTGAAGTTGAGTTTTTACTATCTTTGCCTGGAAGAATTTACCCTCTTATTACAAAAGAAATACTTATGGCAGTACCATTATTTGTATTCATGGGAGTAATGCTAGAGAAATCCAGAATTGCCGAAGACTTACTTGAGGCTATGGGTAATCTTTTTGGACCATTACATGGCGGTTTAGGTGTATCGGTCGTTTTTGTAGGAGCATTATTAGCAGCCTCAACTGGTATTGTGGGAGCAACTGTTGTCACTATGGGTCTTTTATCCTTACCTACAATGCTAAACAGAAATTACTCTCCAGCACTTTCCTCAGGGGCTATAGCAGCTTCTGGGACATTAGGGCAAATAATACCACCGTCCATAGTACTCGTAATACTTGGTGATCAAATGAGTAATGCATATCAAGAAGCCCAACGCTCTTTAGGACTTGAAGGATCAGGGGTTATTTCAGTTGGAGATTTATTTGCTGGAGCCCTAGTACCCGGTCTTATATTAGTTCTGTTCTACGCTATATATATTTTTTTAGTAGCATATTTTAAACCTACTTTAGCACCTTCACAATCATGGCCTGATGGTCCATCCCCATGGGAGTTTATTAGAAGAACAATCATAGCAATGCTTCCTCCAATACTACTCATTATAGCAGTTTTAGGTTCAATTCTCTCAGGGTATGCAACTCCCACTCGCGGAGCTGCTCTGGGAGCTCTCGGGGCTATATATCTTGCATCCTATAAAACATCAGATTCAAAAATGTATAAACGTTCTTCTGTATGTGCGGCTACAAGTTTAATTCTATTGGTAATTATAGATTTAACTGGAATAGATATTAGGTTTAACCAGACAATTTGGAATAACTATGAAAAATTTACTTTTGTTATTGGCCTTTTCCTAGCATTTATTGCAATGATAACAACATTTTTCTCAATTTTGTCATTAATAAAAAGACAGCATTTGGCTGAGGTATCAGAGTCTACTATGCAAATAACAAGTATGGTATTTGTTATATTAATTGGCGCAACAGTATTTAGTCTTGTCTTTCGTGGATTTGGCGGCGATGAACTTGTTAAAGAGCTTTTAGAGTCAGCTCCATTTGGAAAGTGGGGTGCTTTAAGTTTAGTAATGCTAGTTATGTTTGTATTAGGCTTCTTTCTTGATTTTATAGAAATAACATTTGTAGTTGTTCCTCTTGTAGCACCTCCATTATTAGCAACAGGCATGGACCCAATATGGTTAGGTGTTCTTATGGCATTAAATCTGCAAACTAGCTTTCTTACCCCACCTTTTGGTTTTGCCTTATTTTATCTAAGAGGGGTAGCACCAAAAGAAGTGCGCACGGGAGATATTTATAATGGGGTAATTCCATTTATATTTATTCAAATCATTGTTATATTACTTGTGATAAGTGTTCCCAGCGTTGCAACATGGCTTCCATCAGCTATATTAAAGTAGACATTTACAAACTCAATGTGTAGTAATTTAAATTAAAAGTAATACTTTAATCCACCTTTTTAACTTGTGAAATGATAGAATATGCGAACTATATTTAAATTACTAATCCCTACATTACTTATAGCATGTCAGAATGGTAATACTAATTTAATCAATAGCTTACCAGAAGGTATTAAGTTTATTGATAGTGTGACATCAAAAAATAATGAAGTAGTAATACCTTTTAAAAAGTACAAATTAGATAATGGCTTAACTGTAGTCTTACATAAAGATAATTCTGATCCGCTAGTACATGTTGATGTTACCTATCATGTTGGCTCTGGCAGAGAAGAAATTGGCAAGTCAGGATTTGCACATTTTTTTGAGCATATGTTATTTCAAGGATCTAAGAACGTTAAAGATGAACAGCATTTTTCTTTAATTACTGAGTCTGGTGGCACTTTAAACGGCACTACCAATTCTGATAGAACTAACTATTATGAGACAGTTCCAGCAAATCAACTTGAGAAAATTTTGTGGCTTGAATCAGATAGAATGGGCTTCTTACTCAATGGACCTGCTGTAACAAACGAGGCATTCGAAGTTCAAAGGGAAACAGTTAAAAATGAACGCGGTCAACGTGTTGACAACCAGCCTTACGGACTTTTAAGTGAAAGAATGGGTGAAGCAATATATCCGGAGGGTCACCCATATAGCTGGTCTACAATAGGTTATTTAGAAGACTTAGACCGCGCTCAAATAGATGACTTAAAAAGATTTTTTTTAAAATGGTATGGACCTAATAACGCCACTTTAACCATAGGTGGTGACATTGATGAGGTTCAAACTTTGAAATGGATTAATAAGTATTTCAGTCCAATCCCAAGTGGCCCTGCAGTTACCAAACCAGTTTATGAGCAAGTTACAATTGATGAAAACAGATATATTTCTCTGGAAGATAAGAATGCGCGAATTCCGTTAATATTTATGTCATGGCCAACCGTACATGGCAATCACTCTGATGAAGCACCTCTTGATGTATTACAAAATATCATGGGAGGGGGAGAAACATCATTATTGTACAAGAACTTACAAAAACCTGGTATTGCACTTCAGGCATCTGCTGGTCACCCATGCGGAGAAATATCATGCACTTTCGAAATCTTTGCACTCGCAAACCCTCAAAGAGACTTAAGTTTACAAAATATAGAAGAAAATATTCGTGATACATTAGAAGAATTTGAATCACGTGGGGTAAATGAAGATGACTTAATACGTGTTAAGTCTAGTATAGTTGCTGGAATGATATATGGATTAGAAAGCGTTAGAGGTAAAGTTACACAGTTAGCAGCATATCAGACTTATCGTTCTGATCCTAACGGCATATCTGCAGATATAAGACGATATGAAAGTGTCACAAAAAAAGACGTTTTAAGAGTCTACAATGAATACATAAAAGGTAAGCCTTCCGTAATTATGTCTATAGTTCCCGAAGGACAAAAAGATAAAATTGCAAATAATGATACATGGAAACGCTATGAAAGAATTATCCCGGAGGACAAAAAGGATGAAAAGTTTAATTGGTCTCCACCTGAAGATAGTTTTGATAGGTCTATTATACCAAATGCCGGCCCAAACCCAATAATAAAGACACCATTAATATATAAAAGTGTGGTAAATGGGATACCGCTTCTAGGGTCAATCAACAGCGAGGTTCCAACAACTACTATTAGACTTAGAATTAAGTCTGGTCAGTCTAATGAAAGTTTAGAAAAACTTGGCCTTGCATCACTTACAGCTTCTATGATGAATGAATCTACAAACAATGAAAGTATTGAAGATATATCTAATCAATTAGCAAAATTAGGTGCTAGCTATAGTTGGTCGGCTGGTGACACTTATACAGTTCTTAATATACGAAGCTTGTCAAAAAATGTTGATCAAACCATAAAGCTAG
Organism: uncultured Hellea sp.; assembly: GCA_905477785.1. Classification (GTDB taxonomy): domain Bacteria; phylum Pseudomonadota; class Alphaproteobacteria; order Caulobacterales; family Maricaulaceae; genus Hellea. Next base: position 32,817 of record CAJQGR010000075.1, on the reverse strand, counting down.
CGATTAATTCACTTCTTGAACCTAAGTTTGATCGAGAGGACTTCCTAAGAGTTAAGAATAATGTTTTACAAAACTTGAAGCAGTCTAAAAAACAACCTAGCAGAACCGCTAGTGAAGTATTTAACAAATTATTATATGGTAGTAATAACAGCTTTGCATATAGTACTTCTGGTACCGAGAATACACTTAAAAACTTAACATTAGACGATGTAGTAAATTTCTACGCTACAAACTATTCACCAAAAATAGCAAGCATAGTTGCGGTAAGTGATCTAAAAGAGACAGAACTCACTAAACTATTATCCCCACTTAATAAATGGGTTGGGGGTGATGTACCTAAACCTGAAATTCAACCATTTCCTCCAATTAAAGGAAATACTATTTACTTTATTGATCAACCTGAAGCACCACAATCAGAAATTCGTATAGGTAATCGTGCCTTAGCATATGATGCTAACGGTGAGTACTTCAAAGCTGGTATAATGAATTATATGTTAGGAGGAGCTTTTAACTCTCGAATAAACTTAAACCTAAGAGAAGATAAAGGTTATACTTATGGTGCTCGTTCATTTTTTAACGGAAATGAATTCTATGGATATTACAGAGCTAGCGCAGGGGTAAGAGCAGATTCAACTGCTGAATCAGTTGTTGAGTTCATGAAAGAAATAAATGAATATCGAGATAAAGGAATATCAGACAATGAATTAAAGTTCACTAAGTCTGCGATAGGTCAGAGTGATGCTCGTGCATATGAAACTCCCAGCCAGAAATTGAGTTTCTTAAGTAGAATGATGACTTATGATTTAGAAACTTCTTTTGTTGATGATCAAGCCAAAACACTTAAAAAAATTGATATTAGTGAAATAAATGCCTTAGCAAAAAAATATCTTAATACTGATGATATGATTACCGTCATTGTTGGGGATAAAAATAAATATATGAGTGAAATTAAGGACTTAGGTTATTCGGTAATAGAAATTAATGCAGATGGAGTAATGATTAATAGTCATAAGACTAATTGACCTAATTAAGCCTTTTATCCGGAGAAAAAAGACCTTGTCGAGAAAAACCTCGTGGTGCTAAGCGACCGGCTCCAGCCCGTCTTCCTTGGAGAATCTTCCAGTCTTGTACTGTATTTGACCTCCCAGAGCTATCAATAAAACTAAGCCCTTCATCCTCTTTAAATGTAGTCACATCAGCAAGGCCACCATCTTTATATTTTTGAAGCCTAACCCCTTTTCCTCTAGTCATTTCAGGGAGCTCATCGATATTGAAAACTAATATTTTACGGTTTTCTCCAATAGAAGCAATTTTATCTCCTACTATCTCAATACATCGAATTGCTTCTGCATCACCTTTTACATTTAAAGTCTTTCTTCCCCCTTTAGTTGATGCAACGATATCAGATTCTTTAACCCGAAAGCCATACCCGTCAGAACTGGCAACTAAAAGATTTCTATCGGAATTATAAACAAACATTCCAACAGGCTCATGATCATTTTCTAAATCGATGAGAAGTCTTATTGGTTCTCCATTACCCCTACCTCCCGGCAATTTGTCAGCTCCAATTGTATAAAACTTACCGTTTGAAGCAAAAATAATTAATTTATCTGTAGTTAAACATTGTAGAAAAAATCTTTCTTTGTCATCATCTTTGTATTTAATAACACTTTTATCAGAGCTATGACCTTTCATTGCTCTGATCCAGCCTTTTTCCGACATAACAACAGTTATTGGTTCTTTTTGTATGAAAGCTCTGCTTAAATCTATATCAATCTCTGGAAGATTAGAAAATGATGTCCTTCTAGCACCTAAAACAGTTTTTAAATTGTACTCATTTTTAATTGCCTTAACTTGATCAGATATCCTACTCCATTGTTCACCTGGCGATTCAAGTAATGTCTCAATATTATTTTTCTCCGCAAGTAGAAGATTATTCTCGTTACTAATTTCAATTTCTTGCAATTTATTTAAAGCACGCAAACGCATATTTAAAATTGCATCAGCTTGTCTTTCAGTAAGTTGGAAATGACTTATTAGCTCTATTTTAGGTTTATCTTCATATCGTATAATTCTTATAACTTCATCTAGGTTAAGGAACGCCTTCATATAGCCATCTAAGACCTCTAGCCTATAATTAATTTTTTCAAGACGCTGTTTTGATCTTCTAAGTAAAACTTCACGCAAGTGATCTAAATAACTTTGAATAACTTCTTTGAGGTTCATGACACGAGGTGTTCGAGTTGCATCTAAAACATTCATATTAAGTGAAGCTCGGCTTTCTAATTCAGTAATTTTGAATAAGCTCTCCATTAATAAGTGAGGGTCAATATTTTTACTTTTAGGTTCAAGAACAATACGAACGTCTTCAGTAGATTCGTCTCTTACATCTTCGAGCCATGGTGCCTTTTTAGACTCTATAACTTCTGCTAATTTTTCAATTAAACGAGATTTTTGAACCTGGTAGGGTATCTCAGTAATAATTATTTGATACATACCGCGGCCTAGGTCTTCGGTTGACCATTTTGACCTTACTTTAAACCCTCCTTTTCCTGTTTTATAGGCTTCCAGCATAGATTCTTTTGTTTCTACAATAATACCTCCTGTAGGTAGATCAGGCCCCTTAATATATTCCATTAATGTAGATACCCGTGCATTGGGTGTTTTAATTAAATGTAATGCAGCAGAACAAATTTCTGATACGTTATGCGGAGGAATTGAAGTTGCCATCCCTACAGCAATCCCATGGGAACCATTAGCTAAAAGGTTTGGAAATCCAGCTGGCAAAACATCAGGTTCTTCATCCTCTTCATTATAGGTTGATGAGAAATCAACTGAGTTTTCATCAAGCCCGTCTAATAAAGCAACTCCAGCAGAAGTCATTTTAGCTTCTGTATACCTCATTGCAGCAGGGCTATCACCATCAATGTTACCAAAATTGCCTTGTCCATCGACTAATGGGTATCGTGTTGAAAAACTTTGACTTAATTTCACAAGAGCATCATATATTGATGCATCACCATGCGGGTGATACTGCCCCATCACATCACCAACTATTCTTGCTGATTTTTTATAAGCATTTTCAGGATTAAGTTTTAATTGACGCATCGCATACAAAATTCGCCTGTGAACCGGCTTTAAGCCATCCCTGACATCGGGTAGAGCCCTTTGAGTAATAGTTGATAATGCATATGCAAGATATCGTGAAGAAAGCGCATCATCAATATGCTCATCGATAATTATCGATTTATCACTAGTTATATTATCAACCATTTAATCTAACCTAATTCATATATTACTATGAGAACCAAAATTACCGATAATGTAGCATATATGGATAAAGCAAAGATTAATATTAGCCATAAAAGAGCCTAAAATCTATTTTTTTAAAGACTGCGCCAAAGGAACTCTAATTTGTTCCAAATTAAAACCTGTTTTAGTCAAAGCATTCATTACCTCATCAACACCTAAAACTTGGACATTAGCAAATGCCCATAAAACAGAGCTTCTCATGCCACTGGCACAGAATGCTACTATAGGCCTAGGCAAATCCGAGAATACTGTTTTAGATGCCTCTATTAAACCTTGTGTTACTCCGCCGGTCATAGGTATATGATGATAATCAACCCCCCTGTCCCTTGCTATCTTTTCTAATTCTTCAGATGTTGGTTGTAATGAAACTTCCATATCAGGTCTATTATTTATGAATGTCATAACTCCCTGATCTATTAAAGCTGACATTTGCGTTGCTAAAAGCTGACCAGTTACAAAAACATCTCCAGGTAGCTCTTTCATTATAAATCTAACATTTTCTTAGCTTTGTTAACAATGGCTTCAGTCGTTATACCAAAATGATTGAACAATTCATTCCCTGGAGCTGAAGCCCCAAAACTACTCATACCTACAAAGCCATCTTTTCGATTAATTATTCCTTCCCAACCTTGTCTTATACCTGCTTCAATAACTATTTTAGGTAAATTTTCACCTATAACTTCGTTAATATAATCATCATCTTGCTCTAAAAATAAGTCAAGACAGGGAACAGATACCACTTTTGATGAAATTCCCAGTGAGTTAAGCTTATCATAAGCCGCAACAGCTAGATGAACCTCCGAGCCACTAGCCAATAAAGTAATCTGACATTTTCTGCTACTCTTTCTGAGCACATATGCTCCTAATTTAGACTCATTTTTATCAACAGAATCTCGAACTGAAGGAAGATTTTGCCGCGTTAATGCATGTAAAGATGGACCAGATGTTCTCTCAACTGAAATTTCCCAACACTCGGCTGTTTCTATAGCGTCTGCAGGACGAAAGACATATAGGTTAGGTATGGCCCTTAGAGAGGCAACATGTTCAACCGGTTGATGAGTAGGGCCATCTTCACCCACACCAATGGAATCATGAGTCATAACATAAATCACTCTAATGCCCATTATTGCTGATAGTCTGATTGCAGGTCGGCAATAATCTGCAAAAACAAGAAAAGTTCCGGAATAAGGTATTATGCCGCCATGGAGTGCCATTCCATTCATAGCTGCACCCATCACATGTTCCCTGATCCCATAGTTAATGTATCTACCACCATAGTTATTAAATTGAATTTCTGATTCTGTAGATGGTGTTTTTGTTTTATTAGACCCTTCAAGGTCAGCAGATCCAGAAATCATGTCTGTTAATGAAGAAGTAAGTACTTTCAATGCGTTACCTGAAGAAGCTCTAGTTGCTAATGTAGGCGAAGTCTTAACTAGATCTTTCTTGTATTCCAGCATATTTTTCTTCCAGCCTTCATTTAAGATACCATTAATAGCTCTATTAAATTCCGTCATAACTGAAGATTCTTTAAGTCTTTTTTCCCATGATTTCTGCTCTGAACGACCTTTTCTTCCTGGTTTTTTCCAAAGCCTGTAGACCTCATCAGGAATAATAAATGAATCATGACTCCAACCAATAGCCTTTCTCGTTTCAATTATTTCTTCAGCACCTAAAGGAGCACCGTGAACCTTGGAAGTTCCGGACTTTGTTGGCGACCCCTTTCCTATGATGGTTTTGCAAGCAATCAAAGTAGGCTTTAATGATTTTCTAGCTCTCCGAATTGCATTACTGACCTTTTTTGCATTATGACCATCAACTTTTATTACATCCCAGTTACAGGCCTCAAATCTCTTTTTTTGATCTGTACTATCAGATATGCCTACAGCTCCATCTATTGTTATGTTATTATCATCCCATAATACAATTAGTTTATTTAATTTCAGATGCCCAGCTAATGAAATAGCCTCCTGCGAGATACCCTCCATTAAACAACCATCTCCGGCTATTACATAAGTATAATGATCAACTAGATCATCACCAAAACGCGCATTCATTTGTCTTTCTGCAATAGCAAAACCTACTGCATTCGATATACCCTGCCCCAAGGGTCCAGTAGTAGTTTCAACTCCGGGGACATGTCCATATTCTGGGTGTCCCGCAGTAATAGAACCTAGTTGTCTGAAGTTCTTGATTTGCTCCATATTAACAGCCTTGTATCCTGTTAAGTGAAGTAAACTGTAAATAAGCATAGATCCATGGCCTGCCGAAAGAATAAAACGGTCACGATCCGGCCAATTCGGATCTTTAGGGTTAAATTTAAGGAATTTTGCAAAAAGCACAGTTGCAGCGTCAGCCATTCCCATCGGCATACCCGGATGACCTGAATTTGCTGCCTGAACTGCATCCATAGATAACGCTGTAATCGCATTACTCATTAATTTGTGTTCAAATTCAGATTTTGATATTTCAGTCATAAATTCATCCACAAAATTACTGATTCTATAATTTAAGGATTACATAATAGCCGAAGTAAAACCAGTATTAAGAAACTAGAATTTGTGGATTAGACAAAAATTATAAGCCTAAATGAACTGCTATTTGATATGTGATACCAGCCATTAGATATGCTAGAGTAAATAAATAGAAAAAGGCAAAAAGAGGCCATTTCCAACTATTTGTTTCTTTTCTCATAATCGCTAATGTTGAGAGACACTGAGGTGCAAAAACAAACCATACTAAAAACGACAATGCGGTTGGTAATGACCAGCTATTTTGCAGTGTTTCTTTGAGTGGCCCATCTAAAGCTTCACTATCAAGCGAATAAATTGTTGCCAGCGCACCTACAACAACCTCACGAGCTGCCATCCCGGGTATTAAACTAATGGCAATTTCTAAATTAAAGCCAATTGGCCTTAGAATAGGCTCAATTAAACTCCCAATTTTACCTGCAAATGTACCAACTATTCCGTTAGATTTTGTTGGATAGCTAGCAAGGAACCAAATTATTATTGACGCAGGTAATATTATTCGGCCAGCACGGTTAATGAATATTAATGCTCGATCCCATAACCCTATAAAGTAATCTTTTATTACTGGTAATTTATAACTAGGCAGTTCGATTAATAAAATTGATTTTGCATTATTCATTAAGGTTCTTTTAAAAATAAAAGCCATTATCATGGCAAATACAATACCACCAAGAACTAAACTAAAAGCCACCAACCCTTGTAGACCTAAAAAACCAATATTAATATCTGGTATAAAAGCACCAATGATCATTATATACACAGGCCACCGTGCTGAACATGTCATTAAGGGCGCTATAAGTATGGTTGTGAGTCTATCCTTTTCTTGTTCAATGGTTCTTGATGCCATAATTCCAGGTATAGCACAGGCAAAACTAGAAAGCAGTGGAATGAATGCTCGTCCATTCAAACCAACTTTAGCCATTAATGAGTCTACTAAAAATGCAGCACGTGTCATGTAACCAGATGCTTCCAATAATAAAATAAAAGCAAATAATATAATAATTTGAGGTAAGAAAATAATTACACTTCCTACCCCAGCAATAATTCCATCAGATATGAGCGACTTAAGCCAAGTATTAGGAAGATTCGAATCTACTATAAATTGAAGTTTTGAAAAAATAAGGTCAATTCCATCCATAAAAGGTGCGGCCCACCAATAAACAGCTTGAAACATAAATATTAACAAACCAGATAAAAAAATAATTCCCAATAATGGATGCAAAACTATATTATCTATTTTTTGAGTGATAGTTGGAGCAATCCCTAGCTGTCTAACTGTAGTATTAGTTATTTGTCGAGATTTTAACTGTAAGTCTTTGAGACTATTATTTTCTTTATTTGGTATTGAAGCTGAACCATCGAATAATTTAGCAGTCCATTCGTTTAGAAATTCCAATAAATGTACTCTACCCTTATTTCGAACAGCAACGCAACTAATGATAGATATACCTAGAAGTGATTCAAGTTTTGGAATGTTTATTTCAATCCCATCGCGGGCTGCAATATCCATCATATTCAATACTAAGATTATTGGTAACCCATAACTTTTTGCCTGAAGCACATTATGCAAATGCGTATTAATATGTGAAGCATCCATCATAAATATCAATCCATCAGGAGATCTCTCTCCGACTAAATTCCCCCGTACAGCATCTATAGCTACTTTTTCATCCATAGAATGTCCACAATCACCATACACACCTGGCAAATCCAATAGCTCAACTGGATTATTATTAGGTAAAGAGAATTCGCCCTTTCTATACTCCACAGTAACTCCTGGATAGTTAGCCACTTTTGCACGGCCTCCTGTTAGAGCATTAAAAAGAGAGGTTTTTCCGCAATTAGGAGCACCTAGAAGTGCTAATCGGATATTTTTTTCTTTAATATTCGACACTATAATAACTTAACAAAAATATATTTAGCTTCATTTTTTCTAAGTGCAATGAGAGCACCATTCAATTTAATTGACATAGGATTCTTACCAATTGGTCCAAAATGAAGTACAGTTACTTCATCGCCTTCAGAAAACCCTATTTCCCTTAATCTGGTCTCCAGTTCTAAAAAAAGAGGATCAAATCCCGTTATTTTAGCTTTTTGATTACATGATAATTGATCTAAGGTCATTAGATATACTTAATGCGAATAATTCTCAAAGGCAAAGACTATATTTCCTTGCTAAAATATAAATTAGATAGAAAAACAGGATAGACAGGTGCAATTGCTTTCACTATAACGCCGTTTATTCTCGATATATTAATCGTAAGAATGCCCGAATAGCTCAGTTGGTAGAGCAACGGACTGAAAATCCGTGTGTCCCTGGTTCAAATCCAGGTTCGGGCACCATTAATTAAAAATAAATGATATGATACCTAATCATAAATCCTTAAATCATATTAACTGAAATCAAAGAAACAAAGCTTATTTCCATCTGGGTCTTTAACGTAGGCACCATAAAATACACCATCTATTCGCTGTCCTGGCTCTCCATCACACAAAGCACCAAGTTCTATAGCTTTATTATAAAACTCGACCACTCCTTCTTTTGAACCCCCAGGAAATGCAACCATCACACCATTACCGGGGCTTGGGTCATTATCATTAAATGGAAGGCATACTGCTATCTTTGGCTGTGCCATATCTTTTCCAATCATAACTAAACGTCCCACATCCACTAAAACTTTCGAATTTAATAATGCTGTATAGAATTTTTTTGAGACCTCTAGATCTCGAACCCCTAAAGTTACATATCCAATCATATAATTACTCTTCATTTAAAATTTAATGTTTATATTTTAACATAGCTCAAATTATAAATATTAAATAGTTACATAATAATTATATAAACTATTCTTAATACTAATTGTTTCATTTAAATCTTACTAATCAGATATATCAACGATTGAGGCTGTGTCTTTTTAGTTTAAATATATAATAAAGAGATAAATGAATGACTTATTCGGCACTAAAAATAATTAAGGAAGCTTTAACCGGTCATAGGGGGTGGAAACCAGTATGGCAAAAATCCGAACCAAAAAAAAGCTATGACATAATTATAATTGGTGGTGGTGGACATGGGTTGGCTACTGCTTACTATTTAGCCAAAAAATATAAACAAACAAAAATTGCCGTATTAGAAAAAGGGTGGATCGGCGGAGGTAATGTTGGCCGAAACACCACAATTATAAGATCTAACTACATGTTAAATAATAACCAGGCTTTTTATGAATTTTCATTAAAATTATGGGAACGTATTGAAAAAGACATAAATTATAATGCAATGGTAAGCCAGAGAGGTATTATTAATTTATTTCATTCAGATGTACAAAGGGACTCCTACATTCGTCGAGGAAATACTATGAGAATTCATGGAACAGATGCTATTTTGCTGAACCAAGACGAAGTGAAAAAGAAATATCCTTTCCTTAATTATGAAAATGCAAGATTTCCGATTAAAGGCGGGTTATGGCAACCACGTGGAGGAACAGTACGGCACGATGCTGTTGCATGGGGTTACGCGCATGCAGCAGATAAATATGGTGTTGATATTATAGAAAATTGTGAAGTAGTCGGCTTTGAAATCGTTAATGGCAAATGTATCGGCGTCAAAACTAATAAAGGCAACATAAAAGCAAATAAGATAGGCGTAGCAGTAGCGGGAAACAGTTCCAAAGTAATGAATATGGCTGGAATGAGGCTCCCAATTGAAAGTCATGTTCTTCAAGCATTTGTTAGTGAGGGATTAAAGCCTATACTACCTGGTGTGATAACATATGGCGCTGGACATTTTTACGTAAGTCAATCTGATAAAGGCGGACTTGTTTTTGGCGGTGATATCGATGGTTATAATAGTTATGCGCAAAGGGGAAACTTACCTGTAGTCGAAGATGTGTGTGAGGGAGGAGTTTCTCTTATGCCCATGATTGGAAAGGCTAGGCTACTAAGGATGTGGGGAGGAATAATGGACATGTCCATGGATGGATCACCAATTATAGATAAAACACATATATCTGGTTTATATTTTAATGGTGGTTGGTGCTACGGTGGATTTAAAGCGACCCCTGCAAGCGGATATAGCTTCGCACATTTACTAGCAACTGATACTCATCACGAAGTTGCAAAAAACTATACACTAGATAGATTTAAATCTGGACTTACGATAGATGAAAAAGGACAAGGCGCTCAGCCTAACTTACACTAATGATAATTAATCACCCACTTTTAGGACCAAGAGACTCGTCAGAATTCACATACCGTGGTGATGCAATATTATTTAATCGGCCAGATCCAAACTCTGAATCGCTATTGGAGGATTATTACGAGTACCAGTACATTCGTGATAACACCCATGGCTTTATGAAGGAACTTTGGTTTCATGAACAAGGAGATAGATCTTGGCTTGTTTTGACAAGAAATACCGTAACTCATGAAATAATTAGAGTAGAACTAGCTTCAGAATATAAACGAGAAAATAAATGATTCTTGTTAATTATGATAAAATATTAAAGTTTCAATTTAATGGTAAACATTATGAGGGTTATGAAGGTGACACCCTAGCATCAGCGCTACTGAGAAAAAATGTAAAAATAGTTGGCCGCAGTTTTAAGTACCACAGACCTAGAGGTATTTTCGGATCTGGTTCAGAGGAGCCAAATGCTCTTGTAAAACTTGAAGGTTCGAACACACATGAGCCAAATAGGAGAGCTACATCTATTAAATTGTATGATGGACTTAAGGCTAATTCACAGAATTACATAGGCAGTGTTAAGTTTGATATTCTTGCATTAAACGATTACATCCACCCATTTATTTCAGCTGGATTTTATTACAAAACATTTATGTGGCCAAAATCATTTTGGGAAAAAGTCTATGAACCAATAATTAGACGTGCAGCAGGTCTCGGATCACTATCAACGGAACCCGATCCAGATAGATATGATAAAGGTTACCTACATTGTGAGTTATTAATAATAGGGTCTGGTCCAGCAGGTTTAAAAATGGCCCTTGATGCATCAAGGAATGGCAAAAAAATAATCCTTGTCGATGAAGATTTCATTATGGGCGGACAGCTTCTTTCGAATGAAATAGAGATAAATGGAAGCTCATCTCTACAGTGGATAGAGCAGACACTAAGTGAACTTAGCAATTCTTCTAATGTTAGAATTATGACACGCACATCAGTTTATGGAGTTTATGATCATGGTATCTATGGAGCATTAGAAACTGTCACCGACGAAATTGATAGGCCAGGAGCCAGACAAATATTATGGCGTATATATGCTAATAAAAGTGTCTTGGCGTCAGGAGCCACTGAACGGCCGATTGCGTTCCCAAATAATGACAGGCCTGGGGTTATGCTTGCTAGTGCAGTTCAAACTTATAACAAAAGGTTTAATGTTAAGTGTGGAGATAATATATCATTATTTACTAACAATAGTGGCGCTAATTTAAGTAAAATATCAAACCTTATTGATGTCAGGAACGGCTTACAAATAGTAAATGTCCATGGAAGAAATATGATAAGAAGCATTACGCTTAATTCTGGCAAAAAAATAAATTCAGATTGCTTGGCAGTATCAGGTGGGTGGAATCCCAACTTGCAATTAACATGCCACAAAAGAGGTAGGCCAAAATGGAATGAAAAGCTATCCTGCTTTGTTCCAGACAACTCAAATTTACCAGTTAATATGCATGTGATAGGGTCAGCAAATGGTTCTTTTTCAACACAGAGCGTTTTCAATGATGTATCAGATTTATCTAAGCAACTAGGTTATGAAATTACAGAAGAAATTAAATCAGAAGATAAGCCCCTTAAATTAAAACCCTTTTGGTTTGTAAAAAGTAATAAAAGGAGTTGGGTCGATTTGCAAAATGATGTCACAGTTAAGGATATAACTTTGGCGCATCAAGAAGGATTTTCATCTGTTGAACATGTAAAACGATATACAACATTAGGCATGGCAACCGATCAGGGTAAAACCTCGAATGTAATAGGCCTCGCAGTACTTGCTGATGCAACAAATAAAACTATTCCTGAAACTGGAACAACTATTTTTCGACCACCTTATACACCTATATCTATTGGAGCTTTTGCTGGTGCTCATAAAGGTAAACACTTCAAACCTACACGCCTGACACCAAGCCATGAGTTTGCAAGTGAGATTGGAGCGAATTTTGTTGATACAGGCTACTGGAAAAGAGCTCAGTGGTTTTCACAAGATAAAGAAGTTACATGGCGTGATTCTGTGGACAGAGAAGTTCTAATGACTAGACAATCTGTTGGAATATGTGACGTATCAACATTAGGAAAAATAGATATTCAAGGTAAAGATGCAGGTAAGTTTTTAAATAAAATATACATTAACACATTTAGCACATTAAAAGTAGGAAAATGTAGATATGGTTTAATGTTACGCGAAGATGGCATTGCTATGGATGATGGCACATCAGCGAGGCTGTCAGATACTCATTATATTATGACAACAACGACAGCAAAAGCTGGTAGTGTCTATTCACATTTAGAATTTTGTCGCCAAGTTTTGTTTCCGAACTTGGATGTACACATTATATCGACCACAGAACAATGGGCACAATTTTCAATTGCAGGACCAAATGCCCGTAACCTTTTATGTAAAATAATTGATCCAAATTTTAACATATCCAATGAAACATTTCCCTACATGGCTTGTGCTGAAATAACTATTTGTTCAGGAATCAGAGCAAGAATATTTCGTCTCTCATTTTCAGGAGAACTTGCCTATGAAATATCTGTTCCCTCACGTTATGGCGATGCTTTAATACGTGAACTAATGTCAGCAGGTAAAGAATTTAACGCAACTATGTACGGAACAGAAGCTTTAGGAGTAATGCGTATTGAAAAAGGGCATGCAGCAGGTAATGAATTAGATGGGCGTAACACGGCAGTAAACCTTGGACTTAATGGCCTAATGGCAAAAAAGAAAGATTATATTGGAAAAACTCTTTCATCTCGTGAAAAACTTTCTGGAAATAAAACTATGGTTGGTTTTTTATCAGTTAATCCATCGGACAAACTTACTAGTGGTTCCCATTTCATGAATACAGATGATAAAATATTACCTGAAAATGATCAGGGGCATATGAGCAGTGTAGCTTATTCTCCAATACTTGAGCGATATATTGGAATTGGTTTTTTGAAAAATGGCAAAGATAGATATAACGAAACCTTGAAAGCTATTGATTTTTTACAAAATAATCATGTTGAAGTTAAAGTAGTAAGTCCTCACTTCATAGATCCAAATGGAGACCGTTTACGTGCCTAGTTTATACAAAAAAACTGCAATTAATAAGTATAAAAAAAAATTTGACAATATTGAAATATATGAAGAATACCCAGAAGAAATTATATCTTTATCGAGCTCATTAAATGATAATGAAGCATTTATTATAAAATTTAAAAATATATTTGGTACATACCCGCCAAAACCAAACGAGATGAAAGACATTGAAAATGGCCAAGTTTTATGGTCAGGGCAAGGTCAGTATTTTATATTTATGAATACTGATGACCAATATCTAGATACGCGCATAGCAAAAGAATTTGAAGGAATCGCCTATTCCACTCTTCAGTCTGATGCATGGGCAACAATTATAATTAGAGGGTCAGATGTTTTTAAACTTCTAGAACGCACAATACCCTTGGATCTACTCAATGCACAAAATTATTATGCATCAAGAACAAGTAGTTTTCATGTTTCAGTTATAGTTATCAAACTTGATAAAAATAAAGTGAAAATAATTACTCCTAGAAGCTCATCAAATTCATTTCTAGAGGCATTAGTGCAAACCGCAGAAAACGTATCACTCCCCTGCCCCAAGTCGGGAGGCATCAGTTGATGGCACCAAGATACGATCAGCGATTAGATTTAATTTTTTAAAATTTAACGTTGAAATACTGAGACCATTTTTTAATGCAATTTCATAAAATGATTTTTGCTTAATTACATCAAGTTTGGGTTCAAGGTTTGCAATATGAGACATATCAATAAGATTATGATTTTTAGCGCAGGTTAATTGAATTTTTTTACAACTAGTATTACTATATATTGTTGGATATTGGCTTCGGGGAGAAATAAAAGCTGAAATCTTATCCGTTACCAAATATGATGAAAGGCTATTATTACAAGCGCTTCCTAAGTAACCAATTATTGCATAAGGATCTTTTGCATTAATAATAAACACTTTTGAAGTACCATAATTTTCAGCCTCAGAAAAAGCTAAATCACAAATCAAATGTGCATTTGTAAATAAACTACCACCGCAGCAATCAACAGTTATAACTTCTTTCGTTATGTTAGGCGAAGGTAAATATATATTTTTAACTGCTTCAAGTTCAGGGAGTTTTTCTATTAATTTATTGATTCCTGAATGACCATGACACTCAAGCCAAAATATAGTTTGTGCCATTTCTTGGTAATCATGCTCATGACCATATAGCGCTTCAAAAACTCGAGAAAGTAACGAAAGAAGCTCGTTAAACGAAATATTAATTAAGTTTTTCACTAAACTTAGGCCTAATAGGAAAACACCAAGTATCATTGTATTCATTACCAATATCAGAAACTAGAGGCGCTCCTTGAAACATAGTATTTCTTACCCACTTTTTCGAACGGGGGTCAAATTTTCCAACTCCAAAGAAAGAAAGTTTGCAGCGAAGTAAATGGATTGGCAAGACATCAACATCAAGTAGGTTAGCTATAATCTCCCCATATTGGGTTGACCCCATCGTCTGAATTCTACGAATTATATAACGTAAATGGGGTCGAGAAAAGGCAAAATGAGCAACTGTGATTGACTCATTGCTTTCCTCAATATCGCATATCTCGTTAAAACAACTTCTTACATCCCTAGCTATGCACATCATCATTTCTTTTTCGATGCCATTATCTACAGACTTTTTACCAAGACGTGGCTCTTGTTTTTCTTCCGATCTGTACCAAAAAGTTTCAGTGGATAAGCTGTTGTTGAAATCATAGCTTAAAGCCCATTTGTAGTTTTTCTCAATTAGTGATTTCAGCTCATTTAGTTTCATCATTGGCTGCATTCGATAGCTTTCATCGATATTTAATTCACTTTCTAAGTCCAATATAAATTTCGCATAAACTTCTGTCAAAATTGCGTTTATTAGCTCCTGAGTCTCAACATGGTAATTATAATACGCATAGTCGATTAATTCTTGCCAATTAACAATTGTTTTATTTTTAGCTGTAATCCACTTTAAACATTTTTTTACTTCATTAACTGCACGTTTATTACGCTGATTTTGTTCAAGATTATCTGTTGATATTTCATCTAAATGTTGAGCTGCTTTCATAATTAAACATTCTAGACTACCTAAACTATCCTTATCGGGGAATTTATATTTTATTATTCGAGCTAAAGATTTCTCCCTCACTTCTATCCAATTAGCAATTAGCATAGGATGCTTTATTAGATATGGCGCCATACCTAAACCAGTAGCATTACCTATTCCTATATAACGTTTAATTCCATCATCTAGTTCTACAGCAGTCTTGGGAGACCTTCCTCTAGCAACCCAGTTGGCTAATTCGAGACTAAAATGCCTTATCATAAAACAAGAAAACATTTCCGCTGAAAAAGGTTTTGCAAAATCAATGTACTTATTACACAAATTATCCCAATCAGACATTCCAAATTTACCACTCCCATAAACAGCAGTTGTTCTAAATATGTAACCAACCTTTGCTATTCTATCCAGATTTGGTTGTTTTCCACTGGATAAACAATCAATGACATACTCAAAATTACGCATACTTTTATTTGCACGTGATAGCACTAAACATTTACTGTCAACGCGGCCTTTTTCTTGCAGAGGAACATTTTGTTTAAGAAATTCTAATCTATCCTGATTAATTTGACCTTCACATAAAGTGACTGTCATGTCCCAATCTTCCGCAATTACCCTGTCACTGCGCTTACTATCGGATAGTTTTTTCGAAAATATAACATAGCTATAAATAGCATTTGGCGTTGTAATCTCATAAACAACTTCCCCGAAACCCTCTTCATCTAAATTGAAAATAGTGCTTTTGATTCCCCACATTTCCTTCATTACTCGCCTAAGCAAACAACGCATAAAACTTAATGGATATGGATAAAGAGCCCCCAGTCTGGGTAAATCCATAACCGTTTTAGGGCTTCTCATAGGTAAATCAGTATTATTACTAAAGGGTTTGAGTTCAAACATTTTTTATAGCCTCGAAGCTACGATCAAAAAAGTTTAACCAATTCAAACCCATAATTTTCTCAACATCTGAATTTGACATTCCCTTAGAAATCAATCCCTGAGAGATATTACCAAAATCACGACTACTTTTAAACCACTCTGGTTGCTCAGGCCAATCAGAGTTCTCAGAACTACCTTCTCCAAAATCTGGTTTAAATGTCCATGTTCCACTGCGCATCCACTCAAGTGTATCATAACTCCAATTTTGACAGAGATCAGAACCAATACCTATATTATCAATTCCCATTAATTCAGCAGTATCTAAAATCATTCCGCAGAAATCATCTAATGTACAACTTGAATTATTGTTTAGGTGAAATGGATACATCGAAAACCCAAGCATTCCTCTAGATTCACCTAAAGCTTTTAGAACATCATTAGATTTATTTCTTAATGCGTGATGCCATTGAGATGGATTGGCATGAGTAATAGCTATGGGCCGTTCAGAATAATCAATTGCCTGCAAAGTTGATTTCTCTGCACTGTGGGACATATCGATAACCATTCCCACACGATTCATTTCCTTTATAACCTCTCTTCCAAATCGAGTCACACCGCTATCATCATTTTCATAACAACCAGTAGCAAGTAAGCTTTGATTGTTATAAGAGAGCTGCATAATCCGAACACCTTGCTCATGAAGCATTTCTACTTTACGTAAATCATCTTCTATTGGTGAGCAATTTTGAAACCCAAGTATGATGCCAACTTTATTTAAGGTTTCTGCTATACGAATATCTTCTGCTGTTCGCACTGGCATAATTAAGTCTGAGTGATCACGAAAACGGCGTCGCCAGTCGCCAATATTAGCTAATGTAGACTCAGTGTTTTCCCAATAACTTATTGTTACATGAATAGCACTTACACCGCCATTTCGTGCTTCTGTAAATAATTCACGATTCCAATTAACATATTGAAGTGCATCTATAATCAACATAAATCAACCTGGGTTTGTATAAGAGGTTTTCATAATTGTATAAAAATCTTTGGCATGCTCACCCTGCTCACGCGGACCATAACTAGATGCGTTTCTTCCACCAAATGGAACATGATAATCCAATCCTGCAGTTGCTAGATTGACTAAAACACTTCCAAATTTTGCATTACGCTTATAATGTTGAGCCTCTTTTACAGAGTCCGTGATTATGGAAGCAGATAAACCAAACTCAGTATCATTCGCCAATGAAAGCCCCTCCTCATAGCTATTAACCTTTATTACACATGTCATTGGCCCAAAAACCTCTTCTCTATTAACGCGCATTTTGTTATTAGTGTTAGCAAATATAGTAGGTGATAAATAAAATCCTTCATTTTGAGTTTCAGCTTTTCCACCACCAGTTAAAAGTGTTCCACCTTCAGATTTAGCTAACTCCATATAAGACAATATTTTATTCATTTGTCCCTCCGATACTACAGGACCGAGCTCTGTGCTTTCTTCTAACGCATGTCCTACTTTTTTAAGCTCTGTAGCTTTGACAAATTTATCTAAAAACTCATCATGTATAGAGTCTTCAACTATCAAACGAGAAGAAGCTGTACACTTTTGACCTGAGGCTCCAAATGCACCGTGAATAGATTGCGCTACAGCTAAATCTATATCTGCATTTTTCGTTATCACTATCGGGTTTTTACTTCCCATTTCACATTGGACTCGGGCCATATTTTTAACAGCTGCTAAAGCAATTTTTTTGCCTGTGGAAACAGACCCAGTAAAGGATATAGCATCTATATTTGCTGATGATAGCGCCGCGCCTACATCACCACCACCTTGAAGCATATTAAAAACCCCTCTTGGTAGGTGTTTATTAAGAACCTCTGCTAATTTGTGTGCTGTTGCTGGAGTTAATTCAGAGGGCTTTAATACAACAGTATTTCCATATGCTAATGCTGGTCCCATTTTCCAAGCCGCTATAGCTATAGGAAAATTCCAAGGAGTAATCAATCCAGCAACACCAATCGGCTCTCTAGATATTTCAATATCAATATTAGGACGTACTGATGCCGCACTTTCCCCAATTTGACGCAAACATTCAGCCGCATAGTATTGATAAAACTCGCCAGCGCGAAATACCTCACCTCTACCCTCGGCGAATGGCTTTCCTTCCTCTGATGATAGAATCTTTCCTATCTCATCCGAGCGGTCTATAAGTTCTTGTCCTATCGCATATAGAATATTTTTTTTCTCTTCTAGCTTAACAGCATTCCATGATGGCTGAGCATGACGGGCAGCTGATATAGCATCATCCACTTGATTAATATTTGCACTTATTAAGTGACCAAGCACACTAGAGGACTCTGATGGGTTTATATTAGCTATCTCATTACCAATATTATGCCATTCACCGTTTATAAGACTTCCGTATATATTTTTCATAAATTTTCCTTATCAGACTAACTAACTGTCTTTAATTTAATACTCTAGGTTAAAGGACCCTAATCTTATCAAGCAATATGTTGGCAACCATTACGCCAGATTTGAGACTTTCAATTCTATTCTTATGTCTCCTGTCACTTGGCAAACGTGCACCCTCCTGTTCCGTAATTTTTTCAAAAAGCTTTTCGGAATGATCAGACCAATTATCCGCGTCACCCAATAAATTTGGGTCTATTGCTATCATAAGCTCGCCGCCTTGTGGCGGTCCACCGTCAGCATTGTCGCGGACTGCAGCTTCGAAACTAAAACTCTCTCCAATTAACCCACCAGCTAATAACTCTACCATCATAGCTATAGAAGACCCTTTGTGCCCACCGAAAGCCAACAATGCACCTTTTAAAACTTCGTTAGGATCATTTGTAGGCTTCCCATCAACATCGACACCTACCCCATCAGGCAGTGCATGCTCTTCACGCGCTGCTAACATAACTTCCCCACGCGCCATTACAGAGCTAGCTTGATCAAATACCATAGGGGGATGACTTTTTCTTGGCCATCCAAAAGCAATTGGGTTAGTTCCATAAAGTGCCTTGGTGCCGCCCGCTGGAATTACCGCAGGCTTGTAAGAAGTACAAGCAAAAGCCACTAAACCTTCATTAGCTATGGGTTCAACTTCAGTCCAAAGTGCTGCAAAATGATGAATGCCAACTAATGACATCACACCTATACCACACTTACGAGTAGATTTGATCAAATGACTGCGACCTTGTTGCAATGCGTAAGGTGCAAAACCATTGTGACCATTCACTTTAATTACTGCGGGAGCCAAATTTTCTACAGTGGGACATGCTTTTCCATTTACTTTACCAGATTTAAGAGTTGCAACATAGCCGGGTAGTCGCATTAATCCGTGTGAGTGGCATCCAGCAGCCTCAGCTGACTCAATTACATCAGCAACGGCTGATGCATTTTCCATATTACATCCATACTTTACTAAAACTTTTGTTACTAAACTATTGATTTCATATAATTTTAAATTTGTATTCGTCATAAATATTCCTATAATTTATCATAATTATTTAATATATTTTCTCCTAAAGCCTCCTTTAGAGGCTTTAAAAACTCTTCATAGTTTTTCCACTGATCAATACCACTAGCATAAATTGGCTGTCTAACTTGCTCAGAACTAGCAGTACGAACTGAACGTTTTGTCTTATGAAAATCTAAACATTGTTCTTCGAATGGAAGATCTAAAAAATTTAATAACTTTCTAACTTCAGTTTCTATATTAGAAACTACATTTTCATATTGAACTTTATGAATTTTTCCAGGTAAGACCTCATTCCAATGGGACATTAATTGTATATAATCTTTATAGTAGTTACCAATTTCAGAAAGGCCGTAAGTAAACTCTTGGCCACTTGCAAATAATTGCTTAAACCCAGAAAAACAGCAAGCCAATGGATGTCTTCGAGCGTCAATTATTTTAGCATTAGGTAATATCAGACTTATTAGCCCGATATGCCTAAAATTATTAGGCATTTTATCTATAAAATAAGGAAATGTACTACGATGAACCATCGTATCTGATAAATAAGATTCTCCATATTTCTTTAATTGATTATTCGATAAGTCCCTCAAGCATAAAGGGTATTTTGGTTCCTCGTTTTTTTTCCGTCTACCGCCTAACTCATAAGCAATTGCAGCTATATTCGGTAGCTCGTACGTGCCTTCAACCTGTGAATGCGATGCGAGAATTTGTTCCAATAATGTAGAGCCAGCTCTAGGAAGTCCAACAATGAATATTGGGTCCTTTGCTTTTGCCCCCATATTAGACTTAGATTCAAATAAATTTTTATTACAAATATCCATTTGAGCCTTGAACCTCTGCCTCATCAAAGCAGGAGTATATTCTAATTGACTTTTTCTAAGTTCGTTACCACGAGTGAAATAACTAAATGCATCTTTATATTTACAATTATCTTCATAGTGCTTTCCTAATGCAAAACAAAAATGAGCCTTATCATCTACACTTGTACTGGGGTCATCAATATAAACTTTCATTGATTCAACCTCTTTACCCAGGAACTTATAAGTTTTTAAATTTGCCAAACTCCAATAAGCATCGCCAAAGTTATTTCTTGCTTCATATGAGTTTCGATAGGCATTAATTGCATCATTAGTATTGCCAATTGTTTTTAATGCATGCCCATAAACTAAGTATAAATCAGATCTATTTTTAACTTTGGTTAAAGCTTCTTCATATATCAACAAAGCTTGGTCGTAATCTCCGACCGCAACAGATTGATTTGCAAAACCAATCTTATAGTCAAGATTATCTGGTTCATTTTTCAACAACAGAGTAGCTTGCTCTAAAGCTTCTGTGTACTTTTGACGACGATATAAAACATTCATATAATCAAAACGAGCTAAATTATTATTTGGTTCAAACTCCACTGCACTTTCTAAAATAAACTCAGCATCATCTAATACATTAGTTTTAACTCCCAAATCTGCCAAAAGCCTCATTCCCTCGACGTGCATTGGGTTTTTTAACATGAACGCGCGGCAAATATTTTCTGCCTTTAAATAACGTTTCTCTGCCATCATATTTCGTACAGCTAATAATTCAGGAGGTAATTTTGATAATTTTTTATATGTTTCTAATAATGCATTTGCCTCTATTAGTTCGCCTCTTTTACCTAATAAACCAGCTAAGGTTCTTAAACTCATTACTAAAGAGTTATTATGGGCTAATGCTAATCTATAAGCATTTATGGCTTCATCATTTCTATTTTGATGAAAATATATAGTGCCCCTTTCCTGATAAGCTCGTCCAAAATTTGGTTTCAACTTTATTACTTGACTAAGAGTCTCTAAAGATTCTTCAAGGTTATTATTCATACGATGAATAACAGCCAGAGCATATAAGGCATCACTATTATTAGGGTCTTTTTTTATAAGACTCAATGCTAAATCTTCAGCCTCTAAAAGATCGTTAGATTTCACTAACTGCATTATTTCATCTACAGAAACGATAGTTGCTTCACTCATATTATTTTTATCCGTATGTATGCAATAAATGCTTCATGAAACAAATAAGGCAGGCCTAGGCCTGCCTTGTTGAAGTGATATGATTTTTATTTTTTAGTTAAAATCATAACGTACTCTAACACCAACTGTTCTAGGTCGATTGGTTGTAGTACGCTGAATAAAGTCTTGTCTGTTTATATTTAGCTGAGCTCTTGTATCAGTTATATTTGTTGCAAATAATTCAGCTTTCCAACCCATATCCGAGTCGCCAATACCAATTGCACCATCAAGTATAAAATACTTTTTCTGATCTAACTGGGGTTCACTTACTGTGTCTACAAGTGAGTTTACTGACTTACCTGCATATTTAGCTCCAAGTTGCCAGAATGCATCGTAATTATCGATAGCCCATTCATATCTAGCTCTAGTACTTAATTGAACTTTAGGAGTTAGAGGCAAAGACGATCCAGCATCAGCTAACAAGAAATCAAGAGCAGGGTCTAAATTTACAAGTTCAGTATCATTGAACGAACCAGCCGCATACAAAGTAAGGTTATCTGTAGGAGCATAAGCTATATCTCCTTCAAAACCTGTAATCTCTGCATCACCACCATTAACGATAAATGTTAAAACACTGACGTTTTGTGAGTCAAACTGTGAAACTTGTATGTCTTTCCAATCAGTTTTATAGAATGCACCATTGAAGCGCATTTTTCCATCGAGCAATGTAGACTTCCAACCTAATTCCATACTCTCAAAAGTATCAGAGTTGAACGCAAAAGGAAGACAGAAGCCAGGGAAACCATTACCACGTGGATTGATAGCCACTGACTCTCCACATTCAAGACCAGCACTGTTGGTATTATTAGCTCCTGGAACATAAAGCCCTTCACCAGCCTGACTGCCAATTGCAGTTGCTGCTGCACGGTTTACTCCTGGAGGACGATAACCATCAGACCATGACGCATATACTAATAAGTCATCAGTCGGAGTCCATGATCCAGTGAATTTAAGAAGGACGTCATCACGATTTAACGGGGTCAAATCATTATAAACGTTATCATATGCACGACCGCCAGTAAGACTAGGTCTAATGTCATTTGATGGATCATTATCATCCACAAACAATGGACGGTTACCATATCTCCAAGCTCCAATGCCCGTGAAATTGTATTCTAAATCATAATAACGCGCACCAGCCTCAAGATTAAACTCATCTGTTACATCCCAGCTAACTGAACCATAAAGTGCCATTTGTTTTTCAGATCTATCATTGTCATTTCTAAACTGAGTAGCATCATTTATCTCAAATGTGTTCAATGTTTCCTGAGGAAAATCAGAACGAGTAGTCACATCAATAGGTGCAAAACCTAGATCTGCTGGAGCTGAATAGTTAAATCGACCAACGTGCTCAATTTTGAAGTCTTCATAGTAACCACCAACTGTAAAGTTAACTGGCCCATCAAAATCTGAAACCACACGGAATTCTTGGGTAAACCTTGAATTTTTGTTGGTAATATGAGCACTATTAGAAGGATCACCGCATTCAATCACTTCCGGATCTCCGCCAATTGTTGGGTCAAGTCCATATACTGTAGAAGCATTGCTACCTACACCATTATAATATGAACCAACAAGATACTCGCAAGCATATCCTGGAATAAAACCACCAATGTTGGTATAACCAGTGTAATCAATTTTTGCTTCAACATCACGATCTAAATAGGCACCAGTATAAACTAAATCTAACTGACCCATGCGACCATTAACAGTCCAAGCTGTTTGATTAAACGCATCATTATTGGAGTCTTCAGCAAATCGGGAAACATTCAAATCACCCTTTGTTGGATCATAGTCCCAAACACCAGTAGTGTCTAAAGTTTGACGCGAATGCTGCAACAAAACGTCCCAGTCATCATTAATATTATACTTCGCTCCAATTCTCATTCCGGTATAAGTAGCATCATTGAAGTCATCTTCAATCAGTGCTGCATTATTTGCTGTAACAAAGTTAACCGGAACAGTTACTCCTCCAGCCGGAACAACTGTTCCGTTAACAAATACAGTACCTTCTGGATAAGTTACACTACTAGCTGGAAATGCTGGATTTATAGCATTACTAGCAGTAAATGTTCCAGCCACGTTGTCGATATATCCACCTTTTCTATCAGTGTAAAATACACCACGTAAAGCTAACTTATCTTCAATAACAGGAACATTAAGTACCGCCTCTAAAGCAGTGCTATCTTCTCCACCTTTTGTAAATGCATAACTAGCAGATGCACTTGCTGAATATTCATTCATTACTGGCTTATTAGTAATAAGACGCACGGTACCCGCCATTGAGCTAGCGCCATATAAAGTACCTTGTGGTCCTGGAAGAACCTCTATGCGCTCCATATCAGCAATGTATACATCTAAATTTCGTCCACCTTGAGTAACAGGCTGCTCATCTAAGTATAATGCAACGTTAGGGGCAGAACCTTGTGATTCAGCAACTGTAATATTGATAGCGTCAATTGCAGCACCGCGAATGTATAATTCGTTCTGTCCTGGTCCTCTGCCACCTGCGTTTACACTTGGGAGATATTTAACATAATCTTCAAAACTATCGATATTTTGCTCTTCGAGTTGTTCGGCGTTAAAAGCCTGAACAGCAATCGCAATATCTTGCATGCTTTGTGACTTCTTAGTCGCAGTAACTATTACTTCATCATCGAGTTGTGCAAATGCAGGAGACGACATCCCTATAGCCGCAATAGCTCCTATCGCAGTACAACTTAGTAGATTTAGTTTTTTCATTTTATTCCCCTTCAGTGAGATATAGTTTGATTCATTGATCCTACTTTAAGAAAAGTTTCACTAACATCAATAATAATTTAGTATTTGGTTTACTAATGTTACAATCTTATTTGCTAAGTGTGACATAAACACAACAAAAAGAGTAAAATTCTATGTAAATAGGATTATAATCTTATAAATATCAGTATTTTATAAAGATTAAATAAACTTTATTTATTGATCAACAGAGATCTAACTAACGCTATAGACATAAATGCCATTACAATTGAAAAAGGTAATGCTCCAATGATCATAACAGATTTCAACGCCTCCATACCACCACTTGCCAACAAAGCGCCTGTAGTTGCTGTCAAAATTAACCCCCAAACAACAATATGCTTAACATGTTTTTTCTCTGAATTACCAGCAGATGTAATAGTGTTAATTATTAATATAGCTGAATCAGCAGAAGTAACCAAATATGTTAGAAGCAGTATTACAATTAAAAGAGACATTAAAGCAGAAAAAGTTGGCGACAATATTAAATTTATTGTTTCATATAATTGTGCAGATATATCAGCATTAACTATTGCTCCTTTTGCAACACCCAAAAGCTCTAAATTAATTGCAGTTCCTCCAACAAGAGCAAACCAGGTAAGCGCCATTAAAGTTGGAACTAACATCGCTCCAAGTATGTATTCCCTTACAGTTCTTCCTCTAGAAACCCGAGCTAAAAACAAACCTACAAATGGAGCAAAACCAATCCACCAAGCCCAATAAAAAACAGACCAAGCAGATTGCCAAGAAGCTAATGCTTTCTCAGTTTCATCTCCATTTGGGCTCCAAACAGAAAGTGACATTGAAGGAAGGGCAATTAAATAATCCATTATCGTAGTAAAAAATGATTTAAATGCAAAGAATGTAGCGCCAAAAAAAACAAAAAAAGATAACAACAAAATTGAAAAAATCATATTTATATTTGACAGCCACTTTATACCTTTTTTCACTCCTGAAACTGCAGACAGTGTTGATGCCAGCATTATAATAATTAAAGCAATTAGTTGAGCATTTAAGGTTGGCTTACCATTTGAATCACTTATCCATTCGGCCCCAGATATATTGAATATACCGGCAGCAAACTGTGATACTCCAAAACCGATAGTAACACCCACACCTGATATTGTGGCTATGATAGCCACTACATCAACTACATGACCAAAAGTTCCATTTAGACGATTGCCAAAAATTGGAAATAATCCAGAACGTATTGTTAAAGGCAAACCCTTATTATAAGCAAAATAACCCAATGATAGGCCTACAATTCCGTAGCATGCCCAAGGCGTAAGCGCATAATGAAACGCAGCCCATTTATATGCATATCTAACATTTTCTACCGATTGACCTTCAACTAATCCTTTTATTACATCAGGATTGTTGGCAAAATGGAATATTGGTTCTGCGGTCGAATAAGTCATCATTCCAACACCAATACCAGCGCCAAACATCATGGAAAACCAAGAAAAATTAGAAAACTCAGGCTTTTCATCAATATCACCCAATCTAACAGTTCCTGATTTAGGTAGTATTGCTAGGCCCAAACAAACTAGAACAAAAAAGAAAGTTATATACATGTACCACGCACTAAAAATATGCACGGTATCTGTTTGGATTACTGATAGAATTTCATTGGCATTTTGTGGTTTTAGCACAACCCAAGTTGTGAATAAAATTAACGCAATCATTGCACCAAATGTAATCACCTTATTGAATCCAGAATAGTATCCATCCTTGGATACTTTAATTTCCAATAATTTTGAGTTTATCATTAATACATATCCATTTATAAATAATTAGCAGTAAATTCTACTTAGTAATATTTATTTGGCTAGCCTTCATCCAGCAGGCATGAAAACCAACTGGGATTGCGTGTGGCATGGTTACTCTTGCCACTGGCCCTAAAGATATATTTTGGGCATCAAAAATTTGAAGCTCTTGAATTTGTATTTTATCATTCCACATAAAACATATAAGGTAACCATGGTCTTCCAATAATTGATTATCCGCTGGCGCAAACCACGGCTCACTATACCAGCAAAAATCAGGACCATCACTCCAACTTCCTAAGCTTTCACCCGTATCTGTGTTGAATTTTCTTAAACCCGTCCAATGCAATGCTTTCGGGTTATGATCAACTAAATATGCATATTTACTATGCCTACCCGTTAACTGTGTGTCATAACTTGGAAACTCACAATTATATTCAGAATTTAAGCACTCTTCATGACAGTCACCTGTTTTTAAATTCATTCTATATCGCCAAAGACGCGAATCCATTCCGAGATGCGCAATCATCTTTGCGGTTTTTACTTCGTTAATTTCTCCGTTAATATCCTTAGTTGGCATAAAACGACAAGCTGTCATTACAATCTCATCACCCTCCTCCCAGCAATTAACTACATGATAGAGAAAACAGGGAGTGAACTCAAACCACTTGATTTCATTAGACTTTCCAAATCTAGGTATAATGCCAAAACGTGAATTCATGGATGCGTTAAACCTAATCTTATGCCTGCCTGCAGCCAAAGCTTCTTCATCATGGTATAATGGTAAATCGTGCAATATTGAATAATTCTGAGTTATACCCATGTCATGTGGTAATCTATTACCTGGCAATTCAATAGGAACATGATGCACAAGCTTACCTTCTTTATCAATTACCCCATAAGCCATAAAAGGGGAATAATCGAAATAATCAAAGAACATCATTTCTCCCGTAATCTCGTCAACTTTAGGGTGAGCTGACATTCCTTGACCTGGAGCACGTGAATAATCTTTTGACCCGACTGTATCTAAAGTTATAGGATCCAAAAAATAAGATTTGCCTGAAAGATACCATGTCGCAACTGCCTTTCCGGCATGACCTATGACATCTGTATTGGCGGCATCAGCCATTGGTCTATCTTTTCTACCTTTTAAAGAACTCATAATTCCCCAATGAGACTCTTTTCCTAGCTTATCATTCTGTAGCCAGCCCTCAGTGCGAACCCATTTATTACGATATGTTAGTTTTCCATTTTTAAAATATGCCGAATGTATCATCCCATCACCATCAAATGGATGGTATGACCCTTTAGGTTTAAAGCGTGGATTCGGTCCATTTCTCAAATAGACACCATTAAGATCAGTTGGAATTTTTCCCTTTACAGGAAGATTAGATAAACACTCCTCAGTAAAAACTGGAGCAAAAACTCCAGTCAGCATTGGTCCATGAGAATTGCCAAACGGAGCTTTATCATGATTAAAAGGCGAGTTCATTATATCCTCTAATACAATTAGTTAATTTATATCTATAAAACCCCAAATACTAATTTAACTTAATCAAGTAAAAATTATTTGCAAGCTTCTTCATATTCCATTTTTAAATCATCAATAATAGCTGAAACGCTTTTAATCTCTTTCACTGAGCCAACACCATGCCCAGCAGACCAGACATCACGCCAAGCTTTTATTTTTTCATTAGAACCGCTGAGATCAAATCCAGATCCAGATCCAATACTATTAAGATCAAAACCCATTTTCAATAACGACTGCTTTAAGTATAAAGCATTTGCTCCAGTTAATTTGTCAGATAAAATTAAATCCTTATAGGTAGCTTTAGTTATCATTTCTTTATAATCAACAGATGCAATACTCTCCTCCGCAGCAATAAAACTTGTACCCATATAGCAACAGTCAGCTCCTGCTATTTGCGCTGCCCTGATAGTTGCTCCAGAGCTTATACCTCCAGCCAGAATTACAAAACCATTATAAAAATTACGAACCTCGCTAATAAATGAATATGCGTTCATATGTCCTGTATGCCCACCTGCGCCAAAACTAACTAAAGCCAAGCCATCAGCTCCTGCAAGAATAGCTTTTTTTGCGAATTCAACTGAATTAACATCAGCAATAACAACGCCCCCGTAAGCGTGAACAATATCAATAACTGGAGCAGGAGAACCTAATGCAGTTATAACAACCTTAGGTTTATATTTTTTTAAAAGAATTAACTCTTCTTTTAACCTATCGTATGTTTTATGTGTGGTAAGGTTTACTGCAAATGGTGTGTCGCTATCGGAAAGATTATTACTGATATTATACAACCATTCATCTAAGGTATCTATTTTACGTGCATTTGGGAATGGAAAAGAACCAACTACACCCGACCTGCAACTAGCAATGACCAATTCTGGCCCTGATACTAAAAACATAGGTGCAACTATAACTGGCAAAGTTAGCTTGCTTAAAAAATCGAAACCTGAAATCATAAGAGTAACACTAAGAAAGTTTAAAAAATACTATAACTTGAAGTGATGCACTTCAATGGCTATAGTGTAAAGGGGGTTTCATATGAACAAAAAAATATATATATTAGGGGGCTCACAATCCGATTTTTCAACGAACTGGACCCGTTCAGAAAAGTCCTTATTTGATATATTCTGTGAAGTAGTTTTAAATGGTCTGGAAGATGCAAAATTAGATCCAAAAGATATTGATGTGGGTCATGTAGGAAATTTTGTTGCAGAGCTATTCACTGGCCAGGGTATGCTGGGAGGTTATTTTGGTCATGTTCATGAAGATTTTTCAGGAATGCCCTCCTCTCGACATGAAGGAGCTTGCGCTTCAGGGTCTTTAGCCATTTTAGCAGCTATGTCAGACCTTGAGAGCGGAAGATATGAAACTGCCTGCGTTGTAGGCGTTGAATTAATGAAAAATGTACCAGGAACAGTTGCTGCTAAAAATCTTGGGGCGGCCGCATGGGTTGGACGCGAAGCCGTGGGTGCTAAGTATTTATGGCCAGCTATGTTCTCAGATTTATGTGATGTTTATAATAATAGATATGGTCTAAATTATAAACACCTCAATGAAATTTCAAAAATAAATTTTTCAAATGCAAAAAGCAATCCTAATGCTCAGTCAAGGAATTGGTCATTTACAGACAAAAGTTTTTCAACAGATGATGAATTCAACCCAGTCATTGAGGGTTGGATGCGAAAACAGGATTGCGGACAAGTAACAGATGGAGGAGCTGTTATTTTACTCGCAACTGAATCCTACACGCATGACTATGCTTTAAAAAACAACATTAATATAGAGAGCATTCCTTATATTAAAGGCTGGGGGCACACCACCGCCCCACTTTTAATGAGTACAAAACTTTCAGAAAAGTCCGATTCTAACTATGTGTTTCCGTGGACACGTAAAGCAATAACAGATGCTTATAAACGTGCAGGAATAAATGGTCCAAACGATTTGGATGCTATAGAAACACATGATTGTTTCTCAATAACAGAATACATGGCAATTGAGCACTTTGGCATTACTCAACCCGGAGAGGCATGGAAAGCAATTGAAGAAGGCATTATTAAAAAAAATGGAACATTACCTATAAATCCATCAGGCGGCTTAATTGGCCTAGGACACCCTGTAGGAGCGACAGGAATACGAATGGTCTTAGATGGAGCAAAACAAACAACAAATAATGCTGGAGATATGCAAATTAATGGCGCTAAAACTATAGCCACATATAATGTTGGAGGCTCTGGAACTACCAATGTATCTTTCATCATAAGTACAAAATAATGTTCTCAAAAAATATTTATATTTACGATGCAATACGAACTCCACGTGCAAAGGGTAAATCATCGACTGCAAATAAACCAGGAGGTGCCCTTTCTAAAGTCACACCCCATGAACTAGTAAAACATCTCATCAATGCAATTGAACAGCGCAACCAAGGTTCAACTGATAATATAAATAGACTCGCACTTGGATGTGTGGGGCAGATAGGACCGCAAGGTGGTCATATTGCTCTAGTCAGTCGTTTAGCATCATTATTAAAAAATGACGTAACGGTTCGCACATTAAATAATTACTGTGTGTCTGGCTTAAGTGCAATATTTGATGCAACTTTATGGATTCAAAATGAGGGCAAAGGCTTGGCTTTAGCTGGTGGCGTAGAAAGTTTATCACAAGTCGGTTTTCTTGATGATAAAGCTTCATATTATAACGACCCCAATTTAATAAAAAAATTAAACTGGGCCCCTCCAGTGATGGGAGCAGAATTAATTGCTACAATTGAAAAGTTCACAAAATCTGATTTAGATCACATAACTTTACTATCGCATCAAAGAGCAGAAAAAGCATGGAATGATGGATTTTATAGTAATAGTGTAATCCCAATTCCTTACAATAAGGATATAAGTCTTTTAGAGAAAGATGCTCTAATAAAAGCTGATATTACAATTGAGTACTTAAAAGCACTAAAACCATTTTTTGAAGCTCAAGGTAAGCTTGGTTATGATAATATGATGCTTAGAAATATTCCTGATCTTAAAGAAATCACGCATTTGCATTCAATAGCAAATTGTCCAGGAATGGCAGATGGTGCGTCCCTAGTATTGCTGGGAACAAAAGAAGCAGGTGAAAAAATAGGACTTAAGCCACGAGCTAGGATAATAGATTTTACAGAAACTGCTGATAACCCTGTAATACAACTTACTGCAGGTTTTAAAGCAATGGAAATACTTTTAAATAACCAAAAAATGAATGTAAATGATATTGATCGATATGAATTCATGGAAGCTTTTGCCGCCCTTCCCGTAAAGTTCTTAAATACCTATGGAGTTGATGTTAATAAAGTTAACGTCAATGGCGGTCATCTTGCCATGGGACATCCCATGGGGGCAACTGGGGCAATTTTAGTCACAACATTATTAAATGAATTGGAAAGATCTAAACTCCAAAAAGGAATGGTTGTAGCACAAGCTGGTGGAGGCATTGGTGCAGCTATATTAATTGAACGAATGAATTAAGGAAAGACGTTATATGTCTGCAAAATTAATATTATATATATTTTTAACATTAATTTCTGATAACATTGAACCAAAGATCAAAACATCTGCTGATGACCCAATAAGATCAGCATGCATTAATCTTAGTCACTATGTAAGTAGTGAAATTGCAACTAATATAAAATCATCAATTATCAAAAAAGGAAATGGACTACCCGAATATTGCAAAGTTTCAGGTACAATATTGCCTAGCATAGGCTTTGAAGCACGTTATCCTACTGAACACTGGAATAAAAAATATTTTCAAGCGGGTTGTGGAGGTTTTTGCGGAGTTGTTTTGCCTGATAGGAAATCAAGATCAAATTCAATAAATCATGCTCTCAAAAAGGGATATGCAACTATTACAGCTGACTCCGGTCATCAGTCACCTCATATTGGTGATGCTAGCTGGGCTAAAAACAACATTAAAGCCCAAGAGTTATATGCGCATGAAAATTTGCCTTTAACATATACTTTTGGTCAACACCTCATTGAAACTATATACAACAAATCATCATCTTATTCATATTTTTCTGGGTGCTCTACTGGTGGACGAATGGCAGCGATTGCAGCTCAGAGGTATCCAGAACTATTTGATGGTATAATAAGTGGCTGTCCTATTGTTAATTTATCTATGAATGGTGGTGTTTTTGGCGCCTGGGTACTGCAATCGATGACGAGAAAAGATGGAAGCCTTAAAATTAACTATGATTTTACTGAAAAACTAAAAATTTTAGAAAAAAATGCATTTTATGAGTGTGACAATAATGACGGCAAAGAGGATAGAATTATTGCAGATCCAGAAAACTGTGATCTGAGCCTAAAAAAAATACAAATATGCTCTCTAAACAGTACTAAAGACTGCCTAACTGAAGAAGAACTAAGTGTTGTAAAAAAATGGTATCAAGGGCCTGTAGACAAAAATGGGAAACAACTATTTCCTGGAATGCCTCCCGGCAGTGAACGTTATTGGGGGTATTGGTACCTCGGTACTAACGAAAGTCCAGGACCAGGCACATTATTAGCAGATGGGTATGGTAAATATCTAGCTTACCCTACTGTAAATGAAAGTTTTACCGCATTAAACTTCAACTTTACTTCTGATGTAGACTCACTGAATGAGCGTGGAAGTCTTTATAATGCGTTAAACCCAGATCTTAAAAAATTTTACAATGCAGGTGGTAAAATGATTATGT
This sequence comes from uncultured Hellea sp., assembly GCA_905477785.1. Classification (GTDB taxonomy): domain Bacteria; phylum Pseudomonadota; class Alphaproteobacteria; order Caulobacterales; family Maricaulaceae; genus Hellea. The sequence goes on along the minus strand of CAJQGR010000075.1, from coordinate 436 downwards.
GGCATGGTTCAGCCGACCCCCTAGTAATACCAGAACAAAGTATTAAATACTATAATTCTGTTGTAGATAAAATGGGAAGTCATACGAATGTTAATTCATTCTTTCGTTTATTTATGGCACCAGGCTTAGGCCATTGCTGGGAAAAACCTGCTGATGCACCAGATACATTAAATATGTTAGAGAACCTTGAAAAATGGGTTGAGATGAGTGAAGCACCAGATATAATTGTTGCAACACAATATGATGGCAATGGACTAGCTATAAGAGAGGCTAAACTAAGGCCCTACCCACAAAAACCTATCTATTGAACAAAAAAACCGAGGAAAACCTCGGTTTTTTAGTTACTTAGAATTTAAACTTAAACTAGAAATTATAGTCCAATTTGAACGTAATATTTCTAGGGCGGGCATAGATTGCATCGTAAGCAATTCCATCT
>CAJQGR010000074.1 GCA_905477785.1 uncultured Hellea sp. | reverse complement strand
ACGACTTAAAGTAAGTTAGAAAATAACATTACAGGTAAGATTTATGAACTTACCGTTTGAAAGATGAAAATGACTGATACAAACGATAAAAAACAAACTGCCCGTAAGCCATTATCCTTAAGCTCTTCAGGGAGGGGTTCCGTAAGGCAGTCATTTGCTGGAGGACGTTCAAAGGCAGTAGTAGTAGAAAAAAAGAAAAAAGTAATTATTAGGCCGGGTTCAATTACAGAATCTATTAAACCAGTAGTTACTCCAAAAATTTCTGTTACCCCCGTAAAGCTTAAAGTGGACGAGGTTGCTTTGGCTGCTAAAAAGTTAGGACTATCTAAGGATGAGTACGAAAAAAGACAAAATGCTCTAAATACTGCTAAGGCTGAAGCTGGTGTAAGAGGTGAAAAGAAAAACGCTGAGCAAATAGAGCGTGAGCGGCGAATGGCTGAAGAGAAAGCGGCATTACAAGCCAGAAAGAAAGCTGAAGAAGAAGCTGAATTGAAACGTTTAGAGGCGGAAGAGGAGAACCGTCAGAGAGAAGAGGCAGCTAGACTTGCTGCTCGTAAGCCGGTAGGTGCCGCGTCTGCTTTAAAAAAAGATGATGATAATTTAAGTGAAATTGAAAAAGCCGGCGGCCGCGTCAAGAAAAAACGTGCGGCTCCGCCACCTACTCGATCAAAAGGCGAGACTAAGAGAAGAAGAGGTAAGCTCACCATTGTCTCCGCATTAGCGGGTGATGATGAGCGCCAAAGATCTCTTGCTTCTGTTAAAAGGGCAAGAGAAAGAGAGAAGCAGCGCCAACGTGGTGGATTAGGGGACCGCGATAAAGTTCAACGTGAAGTTGTTATACCTGAAGCAATAACTGTATCTGAATTGTCAAATCGAATGGCAGAAAGGGCTCGTGATGTTGTAAAGTATCTGATGCAGCAAGGCACAATGGCCACCATGAATGACATTCTTGATGCAGATACAGCTCAGCTTGTTGTGGAAGACTTTGGGCATACAGTAAAACGAGTAGCTGAAGCGGATGTCGAAGATAATTTTATTATAGATGATACGCCTTCTGATGAGAAAGACCGCAAGCCCCGTCCGCCAGTAATTGCAGTCATGGGTCATGTTGACCACGGAAAGACTTCTCTATTAGATGCATTAAGAACCACTGATGTGGCGTCTGGTGAAGCAGGTGGAATAACCCAACATATAGGCGCTTATCAATTAAAACTTAAGTCGGGTGAACAGATTACTGTATTGGATACACCTGGGCACGCCGCATTTTCTGAGATGCGAACTAGGGGTGCTCAAGCTGTAGACATTGTAGTTCTGGTTGTTGCTGCCGATGATGGTGTTATGCCACAAACTATTGAATCGATTAAATATGCTCATGCAGCTGATACTCCGATCATTGTAGCTATAAATAAAATGGACAGTTATGATGCTAACCCACAAAAAGTAGAAACTGATCTACTTCAACACAATGTTATAACTGAATCTATGTCGGGTGAAGTTCAAGCTATTCAGGTTTCCGCTAAAAAGAAAACTGGATTAGCTGACCTAGCTGAGGCAATATCGAATCAAGCAGAGCTAATGGAGTTAAAGGCAAACCCAACGCGTAATGCTGACGGTTTAGTAATTGAGTCAAAAATTGAAAAGGGCCGGGGGCCTGTTGCCACCTTACTTGTAAAAAGAGGGACTTTGGAAAGGGGCCAGATTGTTGTTGCGGGCGAATATTGGGGTAAGGTTAAAGCAATGATGGATGAGCGTAACTCCCAATTAAAAGTAGCAAGCCCTTCTATGCCTGTAGTTGTTATGGGAATGGATGGTGCTCCTGCGCCTGGCGAACCTTTCGCAGTTGTTGACTCAGAGCAAAGAGCTAGAGAGCTTACAGAGTATAGGGTTAGGAAACGAAAAGAAGATATAACGAAAGCTTCGGGTGTTGCCTCTATGGAGCAAATGATGGCTAAGCTAGCCAATAAGACATCATCTGAAATGCCTTTGTTGGTAAAAGCAGATGTTGAAGGATCCTCACAAGCAATAAAAACCTCTCTTGAAAGCTTAGGTAATGATGAAGTTAAAGCTCGTGTTGTTTATTCTTCTGCCGGCGGTATTTCTGAGTCTGATGTACAGCTTGCAGCTTCCTCTAATGCTCCAATTATTGCTTTCAATGTTCGTGCTAATCGCCAGGCAAAAGAGTTGGCGGAAAAGGAAGGTGTAGAAATTCGTTATTATTCAATTATCTATGCCTTAATTGATGAAATTAAAGGTGCTTTAGAAGGTATGTTAGAGCCTGAGCGTAAGGAAACCTTTATTGGTTATGCTGAAGTGCTTGAGATCTTCGATATTTCTAAATTAGGGAAAATAGCTGGAGCAAAGGTAACAGAAGGACGAGTTGAGCGAGGTTCAGGCGTAAGGTTGCTTCGTGATGATGTTGTTATCCATGAAGGGGAACTCTCCACTTTAAAGCGCTTTAAAGATGAAGTTGAGAAAGTTCAGGCGGGAATGGAATGTGGAATGGGCTTTTTAAACTACCATGATCTGCGCAAAGGCGATCTCATTGAATGCTTTACAGTAGAGATGCTTAATCGCAAACTAGACTAATTATTTGCATTAAAACCTATTTAGCAGTCTAATGGTTTTTTTGACTGCTAAATTAACGCATCAGGAAAGTTTTATGACCAAAAATAAGCCTCCATCCCAACGACAGTTAAAGGCAGGTGAGCTTATCCGAAGAGCCTTAGCCGAGATTTTAGCAAAAGAAAATATCCGTGATGTGGATTTACAAGGGGTTTCTATAACTATTTCAGAAGTTAGGGCCTCCCCTGACCTTAAGCATGCTCGTGTATATGCTTCACCTTTAGGAGGGGGTGATGTGGATAAAGTTATTCAAGGCTTGCAGAGGTGTAGCTCTTTTTTACGTGGCAGGTTGGGTAAAGAAATGGAAATGAAATCAACCCCTCGCTTGAAATTCATAGCTGATAGAAGCTTTGATAAAGCGAAAGATATGGCGCGCTTGCTTGACCAACCAAAGGTCAGGCAGGACCTGATTTAAAGTGGGCTTATATGGCACGGAAGCGTAGGGGCAATCTTATAAATGGATGGGTAATTCTAGACAAGCCATATAGTTTAGGATCAACGCCTTCAGTAGGTAGGATTCGACGCCTTTTCTCAGCTCAAAAAGCAGGTCATGCAGGGACATTAGACCCTTTAGCTACAGGAGTTTTACCCATTGCTTTGGGCGAGGCAACTAAAACGGTTTCTTTTTTGATGGATGCTAAAAAAACTTATGAATTTACTCTTACATTTGGAGAAAATACAGATACCTTAGATAAGGAAGGTAAAGTTACTGCTGTATCTGAGGTTAGGCCGACTAAAGAAGCTGTAAAAGCTCAGCTTAAAAATTTTATAGGTATAATTAATCAAGTCCCGCCCCGTTATTCTGCGATTAAAATTAATGGTAAGCGTTCTTATGAGCTGGCCCGTTCGGGAGATTCCGTGGAAATTAAGTCACGACAAATCTCAGTCGAAAATTTTAAATTAATTGGACATGATGAAAATTCTGCAACTTTCATGGTAATTTGCGGAAAAGGAACATATATTCGTTCTTTAGCAAGGGATCTAGCTTTAGGCCTAAATACTTGTGGCCATGTAACTATGCTTCGCCGAACAAGCGTAGGACCTTTCAATCTAAACCATTCTTTTTCGCTAGACGAACTTGAAAATCTCTGCCATAGGGGCGAAGTTTTAAGGGCTTTGAGGCCTGTAGAGACTGCACTGGACGACATCCCGGTGCTAGCCATTACAGAACTTGAAGCCACTGAGTTAAAACATGGACGTGCAATTGTGAATAAATTAACTGGTAATGCTAAATACCCTGATCGGATTTTAGCTATGTTAAACAATAATGCAGTTGCTATTTGTAGCACTACCGAGGGTTATCATAAGCCTAAGAGAGTGTTTAATTTAGATTAATATGGAGAAATACGATGTCGATCACACAAGAACGCAAAACAGCGTTGATCAACGAATACGCCACAAAACCAGGTGATACTGGATCACCTGAGGTTCAAGTCGCAATTCTTACTGATAGAATTAAAACTTTAACTGAGCACTTTAAAACTAATAAAAAAGACAATCATTCGCGCCGCGGCTTATTAGCAATGGTTGCTAAGCGAAGACGTCTTTTAGCTTACTTAAAGAAAAAAGATGAGGCCCGTTACAAGGTGGTAATAGAAAAACTGGGGCTACGTCACTAAACTAACCCTAAAACTATTGGGGCTGCCAATGCGGGCGGCCTATTACACATAAATGTGTAAAGTGCGCATGAAGCGCAAATCCAAAGAAACAAATAACTTTGGTATATGTACGATGAAGAAAGAAAAAGTACGATATGTTAAATAAACACACAGTAGAGATTGATTGGGCTGGACGTCCTCTTAAATTAGAAACAGGCGGGATGGCCCGTCAAGCGGATGGAGCGGTTCTTGCAACTTATGGTGAAACAGTTCTGTTGGCCACTGTTTGCGCCGCAAAGTCTGAAAAGCCGGGTCAAAGCTTTTTTCCACTAACGGTTAATTATATGGAAAAATTCTATGCCACAGGTAAAGTTCCAGGCGGTTATTTTAAGCGTGAGGGTCGACCAACAGAAAGGGAAACTTTAATAGCTCGTTTAACAGATAGACCAATCCGGCCTTTGTTTCCGAAAGGTTTTAAAAATGAAGTTCAGGTAGTTATTACAGTTCTACAGCATGACCTTGAAAATGAACCAGATGTGCTTGGTATGATCGCTGCATCTGCAGCTTTAACTATTTCTGGAGTTCCTTTCCAGGGACCTATAGCGGCAGCTAGAATAGGTTTAATTGAAGGCGATTATGTTCTTAACCCAACTCTAAGTGAACTCAATGAATCCGAGTTAGATCTTGTAGTAGCTGGCACATCGGATGCCGTAATGATGGTTGAGTCAGAAGCAAAAGAATTGACAGAAGAGCAAATGCTAGGTGCAGTAATGTATGCGCATGAATCTTGTCAAGACGTTATAAAGGCTATTAAGAAATTAGCTAAGTCTGCTGGTAAGCCAGCTTGGGAATTTAAAGCTACCGATCTTACAGATGCTAAGAAATCCATGAAAAAAGTTGCAGAAAAAGGAATAAAGGCAGCTTATAAGTTGACTGATAAAATGGAACGTCAAGATGCACTCCGTGAAATAAGATCAGCTGCTTGGGACGAGTTAGGCCTATCAGAATCAAAGCCTGATGGCATGGCTGACAACATATTCTCTGACGTCTTTAAATCCATTGAATCATCTACAGTCAGATCTACAGTCATAAAAACAAAGAAAAGAATTGATGGTCGTAAGTTAGACGAGGTTCGCCCAATTGTATCTGAAGCGGGTATGCTACCCCGTACACATGGTTCAGCCTTATTTACTCGAGGTGAAACACAAGCTCTTTGCGTTGCAACATTGGGAACATCTGATGATGAACAGTTTGTTGACCAGCTAACAGGTACTATTAAAAATAAATTCCTTCTACACTACAATTTTCCACCTTACTCAGTTGGTGAAGCTGGTAGAATGGGGGGTACATCAAGAAGAGAGCATGGTCATGGAAAGTTAGCTTGGAGAGCTCTTCAGGCAGTACTTCCAGAACCTGAAGATTTCCCATATACCATTCGTTTGGTATCTGAAATTATGGAGTCTAATGGTTCTTCGTCTATGGCCACTGTTTGCGGTTGTTCTTTAGCGATGATGGATGCAGGAGTTCCGTTAAAGCGACCCGTGTCAGGTATCGCTATGGGTCTCATAAAAGAAGATAATGGTATTGCTGTTCTTTCTGATATTCTTGGCGATGAAGATCATTTAGGAGATATGGACTTTAAAGTTGCTGGTACTTCAGAGGGGATTACATCATTGCAAATGGATATAAAGATTGCAGGGATATCTGAAGAAATTATGACAACTGCCCTAGAGCAAGCTAATGCTGGTAGGCTTCATATATTAGGTGAGATGAATAAGGCTTTAGAGGTTTCACGTGACGAGGTTGGAGAATTTGCACCCCGTATTGAAACTGTAAAAATCCCAGTTGACAAAATCCGTGATGTCATAGGCACTGGTGGAAAAGTTATTCGTGAGATTGTTGATACAACAGGAGCCCGTGTCTCAGTTGAAGATGATGGGACTATTAAAATTGCTTCAACTGATAAGAAATCTATAGAAGCTGCAAAGGAATGGATCCATAGCCTTACCGCGGAACCGGAAGCTGGAGTTATCTATAAGGGTAAAGTTGTTAAAGTTGTAGACTTTGGGGCCTTTGTAAACTTTTTTGGAAAAAAAGATGGTTTAGTTCATGTTTCGCAAATCTTACCTGAAAGAGTTAATCACCCGTCTGACCACCTGAAAGAGGGTCAAGAGGTTTACGTTAAACTTATGGGTTTTGATGATCGAGGTAAAGTTCGTCTAGCTATGAAATATGTAGATCAAGGGACTGGACTTGAAATTCCTCGTGAGCCGCGTGAGGATAATAAAGATAGTGATAAAGGTAAAGATGAAGAAAAGCCGAAGCGTAAAAGACGTACAAAGGCGAAAAAAGACGAAGAGTAAAATTTTTCAACCTTGAAACTAAATGAGTCAGCTTATGGGCTGGCTTTTTTTATTTTTTATTCTTTAATTAAAGAAAGACAGGTATGACTTTTGATACTCTGGCCACTTGGCACAACATAGTAAGCTCCAGTAATATTGATGACCTTGACAGCTTGATTTCTGAAGATTGTGTTTTTCATTCTCCTGTAGTTCACACACCACAAATAGGAAAAGATCTTACTATAAAATACTTATCGGCTGCATTTAAAATTTTTACTAATGGTACTTTTGAGTATGTTAGAGAAGTAAAAAATAATAATCAGGCAGTCATGGAATTCCAACTTTATATAAATGATATAATTATAAATGGTGTTGATATTATTTCATGGAATGCCGAAGGAAAAATAATTGATTTTAAGGTAATGATCCGCCCCCTTAAGGCTGTGAAAACTATTCATGAAAATATGGGAAAAATCTTAGCTTTAGACACAGATAATACTAGTTAATCAATTTTGATGCATTAAGATGGAATTATATGTCATATCGTGAATTTATGGTTTTACTCCTTGTTTGCTCGATCTGGGGCTTACATTTTATAGTTATGAAGGTAACTGTTGGGTACACAGCAGACCCATTGTTTTATGCTGCGATGCGGATGAGCTTAGTAGCAATTATTATGTTACCGTGGTTAAAATGGCATGGAAAACTAATGAAGCCAATTTTTGGAGCGGGTTTAGGTTATGGTGCTCTAAATTATGCTTTTATGTTTCCAGCTTTAAAGTATACTACAGCATCCACAGCTGCAATTATGATTGAGCTGTATGTACCCTTTTCTATAATACTTTCGATGATGATTTTCAAAGATAGAATTGGTCGTTTTAAGTTATTAGGCATTATTTTAGCTCTTTTGGGGGTGGTAATAATTTCCTTTGCAAAGCCATATGAAGCAGCAGGCCCCTATTATTTATTTGGAGTATTTTTAATGATTGGCGCTGCTTTTAGTGAAGCTGTGGGTGCTGTTTTAGTCAAATTTGTACGGAGCGTAGGCCCATTACATCTCTTATCTTGGTTTGCCGTTATAGGTTGTTTAGTATTATGGCCCCTTACTATTCTTCTCGAAAACGAACAATTAAAAGCTTTTGAAGTGAACAACCGTTTGAACTTTATGTTAGCTCTCGCTTATTCATCTTTGCTTGTTTCTATTGTGGCCCACGGTTCCTATTATTGGTTGCTTCAGCGTCTTCCAATATATGTTGTTTCTACTGCCGGACTAATGACTACAGTCATTGCCGTTATCGCGAGTGTGCTGATATTAAATGAAAAACTCAGCCCACAATTATTATTTGGTGGACTAGTAGTCTTAAGTGGAGTTGGTCTGATTTTGATGAGAAATAATAGTGCGGTTGAGAAATAATATAAACCTGAATAAATTTTCATAGTACTGTGAATTAATAAAATAAATCTTTCATTGTTTGACATTTCTTATAGAGGCCCTTAACGGCAGGTCTTACTGCTGTGATAGGCTTTTACACTTTGGTGTTTTTCCTCTCTTGGTTCAACCCACTTAGCCTAAAATAATCGAGCAAATATGTCTGACTTTAAATCTTTAAACCTTAACGAACTTATATTTAATGCGATTAATGAATTGGGATACTCTAAGCCGACTCCTATTCAAATGGAGGCTATCCCGCATGTAATAGAGGGTAAGGATATACTAGGTATTGCTCAAACAGGGACTGGCAAAACAGCTGCTTTTTCTCTTCCACTTTTAAATCACCTCTGCATAAATAAATTAAGGCCTGCTGCAAAAGAGCCCCGAGCTCTTGTTCTTGCCCCTACACGCGAGTTGGCTTCTCAAATCACAAAGTCATTGCGTGATTATGGCAGCGAGATAGAATATCTGTCCATTGCAACTATATATGGTGGAGTAAGTATTAAGCACCAAATAAATCAACTTATGCGAGGAAATGAGATCGTTGTGGCAACCCCTGGACGCCTTATTGACTTGATTGATAGGGGAAGTATTAGTCTAGGAAAGATTGAAGTGCTAATCTTAGATGAAGCAGACCAAATGATGGATATGGGCTTTATACATGCTTTAAAAAAAATAATTCCGTTAATACCGAAAGACCGTCAAACTTTATTCTTTTCAGCCACTATGCTGCCAAAAATTAAAAAACTTGCTGAAAAGTTTTTAAATAATCCTGTTACAGTTTCTGTTGCCCCCCCCAACTCCACGGCAAAAAAAGTAGAGCAACGAATAACATTTGTTAACAAGGCTGAAAAGCAGGATCTGTTATCATTATGCTTATTAGCGCCTGATGTTCATAGAGCTTTAGTTTTTACTCGAACTAAACACGGTGCTGACCGTGTTGTTAAGCGTCTAGCCCAAGTAGGCCTAGCCTCACTTGCTATACATGGAAATAAATCTCAGAATCAAAGGCAGCGAGCACTCAATGCTTTTCGTGAAGATAAAATTAAAATTTTAGTAGCGACTGACGTAGCCGCAAGAGGGATTGATATTGAAGGCATAAGTCATGTCTTTAATTATGAGATACCAAATGTTCCTGAGCAATACATTCATAGAATAGGTAGGACTGCACGAGCTGATAAGTCTGGTGTTGCACATGCTTTCGTTGATAAGTCTGAACGGGCTTACCTAAAAGAAATTCAAAAACTACTTAAAAATAGCATTAGAGTGGATGAACTTCCTGAAGACTTTATGCAAAAAGCCCGTGCATTAAAAACTCGTACTCCTGTGGAGCTAAAGGAGGAAGTTGAAAAAGAGGGAAGAAAAGGGCGAGGTAAATCTAGAAAAAAGTCTATCTCTTCTGGTAATAAAAATAAGACGGATGGGTCTAATTCTGAAAAGGAAGGTAATTCAAATAAATATAAAAAGAGTGATGGGAGAGCAGGCGAGCAAAAAGCTAGAACCAGAACAGGTCAAAAGGCAAAGAACTGGAATAAAGATAAACCCGAAGGTCAGCGTAAGTTTAATAACAATGACTTAAGACCAAAAAATAAGACGGATGGGTCTAATTCTGAAAAGAAAAGTTATTCAAATAAATATAAAAAGAGTGATGGGAGAGCAGGCGAGAAAAAAGCTAGAACTGGAACAAGCCAAAAGGTAAAATACTGGAATAAAGATAAACCTAAGGGTGAGAGGCAGGGTTTTAAAAAAGAAGGAGGGTTAACAGGAAAGTCAGATCAAAAAGCAAACCCAAAAAAAATAACTAAAAATTCGACTAAGAGATCTCCGAGCAAATATGGCAAAAGCAATACAAGATTTAGATAATATAGTCTAGTTACAGACATAAGTATGCCTATGCGGGTGTCTATCTATTGCAACTTTGATAAATGCGCTTATTAATAAGACTGTGAGATCGAATATCATAACATTAAGGAGTTTTGATGCTCCATCTAAGAATACAAATGCCTCGCAAGTATCTTTTCAGAGAGATGAAATTAATTTAATCATGGGTCTTTACGGCCAAATGGTTTCGAAGGGCGTTTGGAAAGACTATGCGATTTCATTTTTGAAGGATAAAGCGGTGTTTTCTATTTACCGTAAAGCTTCTGAGTATGCTCTTTATAAAATTGAAAAAACCCCGTCCCTTAAAAATAAACAAGGACAATATTCAGTTATAGCTCCTGGTGGGTTAATATTGAAGCGAGGTCATGATTTGAAATCTGTATTGCGTATTTTTGATAAGTACCGATTTATTGTGAAGTAAAAAACCGCCTCTGAAATTCAGAAGCGGTATTTTATATAAGTCTTATATAAAGACTTTATTTAAGATTATTCTCGTCAGAAATTAAGCCTCTGATCCAGAAAACCTTTCAACCATAGTTTTCACTATAATTGCTACTGCAGCAGCACTAAAGACTGAACTCAAGCTTCCTAGAACATTGGTAAGAGTTTCCCCTGCACCAATAATTCCACCTAGAGCGCCTGAACCTCCAGCCATTAAGAATATAGCTGCAATCATTACACCGCGACGATGGTCCGTTGCTGAAGCATAACCAGCTACTAATCCAAGAACTGCTAGAATAGTTCCATCATGACCAGTGTTGACAAATGTTAATACAACTGCGGCTAACGTACCTAGCCCCCATCCAATTTTTGCAAGATCCATAGTTTTTCTCCCCTATGTTTTAAGAACGATTAACTTCGTTACATTGCGAACTAAGCAATATTTTGCTTTAGTCCTAAAGTAGGCTGTCATAAATATTACTGAATGGCAAGCAAAGAAAGCCAAAAAAAATCCCGCTTATTTTAATAAAGCGGGGTTTTTAATTGATATATTTACAGTAAATTACTCGCGTCCAAATAGGCTTAGTAGTATTTGAAACATATTTACAAAAGATAGCAATAAAGATGCTGCCCCATATGCTGAAAGTTTTTCTAACATCAAATCATTACCACTAAAAGAATAGTAGGTTCGTTTTAGCATCTGGGTTTCCCAGGCTGTAATCATTGCAATTGCGCCTAAAACTATAAGATTCATTGTATTAAAGACTGCACCTCCTGCTTCAGGAGCCATTCCGGGTATGAAAGCAAACACTAAACTCATTACAATATATACAAGAAAAGCGGCAAAAGCATATTTAGCATAAGTACTAAGGTTGCGTTCGGTAGTATAGCCAAAGAGACTTAGGGCTCCAAACATTGCTACTGTCATGAAAAATACTTTAGCAACAATAACACCAGGCACAAATGCCGCAATGGCTGACATAAATATGCCTAAAAATGCTGCAAATACGAAGAGAAACCTCAATACTCCTGCTTTAGACATTGTCGGTAATTTAGCACCAACACTACCAAAGAGTAATGGGATAGCTATGACAAAGCCAAGTAGAATGAATGGATTTCCTCGCAATACTGCGTGGGGTAATATATCCTTTGCTAAAAAAGCTACTGATGCAGTTACAGCCATTGCAAGTGCCATATACCGATATGTACCAAGCATAAAGCTTTTGAGGCCAAGGTCTATCTCACCTGTTTCTGCTACTGTGCGATTATATTGCTGATTCATTAATTGCTCCATTTCAAAATTGAACTCTTGCGGGTTCTTCTATGTATATATAATGCATTTTTAATAAAATTCCAATAGCTAGCATCATTAAATGTTTAGTATTTTATTTTACCAAAAAGGATTGACTATGGATTTAAGAAAACTCGGTAAAACTGACCTTGAAGTAACCTCGATTTGTCTTGGAACTATGACTTGGGGGGAACAAAATTCGGAATCCGATGCTCATGAGCAATTAGATTATGCCTTAGGTCGAGGGATAAACTTTATAGATACTGCTGAGATGTATCCAGTCCCAGGTCACCCGAAAACTCAAGGAAGAACTGAGAATTATATAGGATCTTGGATAAAAAGTAGAAAAAACCGAGATAAGTTTATCTTAGCATCCAAAATAACAGGTCGGTCAAATATGAATTGGTGTCGTGAAAATGCTAAAGAGACTAGACATACGCCAAAACAAATAAATGAAGCTATAGAAGGTTCATTGCGAAGATTGAATACTGATTACATTGATCTTTATCAACTTCATTGGCCTGATAGAAGAATTCCCCCTTTCGGGTTTCACTCATATCGTGATTACGATTCGAATGATATGGTCCCTCTGGAAGATATATTGGGAGCACTTCACCAACACGTCAAAAAAGGAAATATTAGGCACGTGGGGTTATCTAATGAATTTGGTTGGGCCACTATGAAATATCTAGAATTGTCAAATAAAAATAACTGGCCACGTATTGTCTCTAACCAATGTGTGTATAATCTTATAGCCAGAAGGTTTGACTATGATTTAGCTGAGATCGCTATGAGAGAGCAGGTTGGTCTTCTGGCTTATTCTCCGCTTGCCATGGGGTTTTTAACAGGAAAATATGATTCTGGCGTATCTCCTGAGGGATCGCGGGGTAATTTATTTAAAGATTTTATGGGCGCTTATTGGGACGCAGAAAGTGGATGGCGGGATTGTAATGCCACTGCATTAAAGTTTAATCTTACTCCTACGCAATTTGCATTAAAGTTTGTCGAAACTCGTAAATTCGTTACTTCAAGCATTATTGGGGCGACATCTTTAAAGCAATTAATTGAAAATATTGATGCGCATGACATTGAATGGACTAATGAGATGGAAAAAGAGGCGCATAGAATTCATAAAATGTATCGTTGTCCGGCGGGGCGATAATTTTTTAAGGAATTGTTTTGCTATGATATTATTTACTGCATTAAAATTACCGAACAGGATTTCTAAGCAAATCTCAAATATACAAAGGGGTGTTGCAGGTACGCGATGGTCGGTTATCGATAATTTGCATATCACGACATGTTATTATGGTGATGTTGATTTTGATGTTGCGGAGTCATTAGACTATGAGCTGGCTAGGTATCCATTACCGAGTTTTGAAGTGCAACTTGAGGGCTCTGGTCATACAGGAAATTCACCTCCGCTCACGTTGTGGTTAGGTGTAAAAAATAATAAATATCTGTATAATTTGAATCAATACTGTACCTCTGCGGCAAAGCGGGCAGGATTAGTGCCTGAGAAGCTATACTATAAACCTCATGTAACTTTGGGGTTTCTTAGTGAAAAAACGCCATTAGAAAGAATAATATCCTTTGAAAAAAGAACGTCGAGATTTAACTCAGCCCCATTTTTAATTGATGAAATGATTTTGTATTCAAGTCATAGGCGATTAAGTAAAAATAGCTTATATAAGTTAGAAGCTTCTTACCCAATGGTTTTATCCTAAATATGTATCATTAGAATTATATAAAAATACTAATTTGAAGGTTATTTGACTATTATTTCTCACTTTAAAAAATTTACTCTTTAAGAGTTATTTAAAAAATATTTCAAACCCCTCTTGCGACTTTACTAATCCTTCCCTACATGACCTTCTGTTGGTGTGTGATATTTTGCACACTGTTTAATTTTAACCTAGTAAACGTAAGAGACTACTATGAAATTTCGTCCTCTACATGACCGCGTGCTCGTTGAGCGTGTAAAAGAAGACACGAAGACTGCCGGCGGTATTATTATTCCAGACACAGCTACTGAGAAACCCTCTGAGGGTAAAGTAGTTGCAGTTGGACCTGGCACACGTAATGATGATGGTAAATTCACAGCTCTCGATGTTAAAAAAGGTGATCGCGTACTATTTGGTAAATGGGGCGGCACCGAAGTTAAGGTCGATGGTAAAGAACTACTAATCATGAAAGAATCTGATATCATGGGAATTATTGATTAATTCCTTCAAAACTCCTGTAGTTATTCTTATAGCTGCAGGAAATAGCTTTATAATAACAATTAATCTCTAGGGAGACTTAACTATGGCGGCAAAAGACGTCAAATTCGGGACTGACGCCCGAGCAAAAATGCTTGAGGGTGTCGATATCCTAGCAAATGCAGTAAAAACCACATTAGGCCCTAAAGGCCGTAACGTCGTGATTGAGCGTAGCTTTGGTGCACCTCGTACGACAAAGGACGGCGTATCTGTGGCCAAAGAAATAGAGCTTGAAGATCGTTACCAAAACTTAGGAGCAATGATGCTTCGTGAGGTTGCATCTAAAACCAATGACAAAGCTGGTGATGGTACAACAACGGCTACAGTATTAGCACA
>CAJQGR010000073.1 GCA_905477785.1 uncultured Hellea sp. | reverse complement strand
AAAAAAGCTGATATCAAACTTCGCTCAAAAGCTCTTTTAAATTAAACGAACTTGTAATTAAGCTTTTTGTATAATCCTGTTTAGGCCTTTCAAAAATATCTCGAGTTTTACCTTTCTCAATAATCTGTCCGTCACGCATGACCATAACATAATCAGCCATAACTTTTATAACGGCAAGATCGTGACTAATAAAAATATAAGATAATGCGAACTCATCCTGCAAAGACCGTAAAAGCTCAAGAACCTCTTTTTGTACTGTTCGGTCTAGTGCTGAAGTTGGCTCATCAAGCACCACAACTTTTGGCTGAAGTACCATAGCACGTGCAATTGCTATCCGTTGTCTTTGTCCACCAGAAAATTCATGTGGAAATCGATTGCGAACAGACGGGTCTAGACCTACTTTTTCTAAAGTAGTGAGCGATAGTTCGTGGCGCTCTGCTTTACTCAATTTAGGTTTATGCGTTTGAAGGCCTTCTTCAACAATGTTTAAAACTGTCATGCGAGGTGATAGAGAGCCGTAAGGATCTTGAAAGACCATCTGCAATTCTTCACGCAGAGGTTTAAGCGACTTAAGAGACACTGAGTCAATATTATTTCCTAAATAAACAATCTTACCTGTACTTTTAGTTAATCGTAAAAGAGCACGTCCAAGTGTAGATTTTCCAGACCCACTTTCACCTACAAGGCCTATCGTCTGACCTTTAAGTAATTGAATATTTGTGTCTTTGACGGCATGAAACCGAGTGTCTTTTTGCAAAAATCTTGGTGGTTGACCATAGACTACATCCATTGCCTCTGCCTCTAAAACAATTTTCTGTGTTTTTTTGACTGGCTCCTTAGCTCCCTCTGGCTCTGCATCAAGCAGCGTCCTTGTGTACTCGGTTTTAGGGGTTTTAAATATAGCATCTGTTGAACCAAATTCCTTTACTTCACCGCTTTGCATAACATAAACTCGTTCAGCAAAAGCCTCAACAATTCCTAAATCATGGGTAATGAAAACAATACTCATCCCAAGTTTTTTGTTCAACTCAGCAAGTAATTTAAGAATATCAGCCTGCGTCGTAACATCGAGCGCTGTTGTTGGCTCATCTGCAATGAGTATGTCTGGTTCATTGGCTAGCGCCAGAGCAATCATAATTCTTTGACGCTGCCCGCCCGACATCTCGTTTGGGAAAGATTTAAACCTACGCTCCGGATCAGGTATTTGGACCTGTCGCATCAATTCAAGTGTTCGTTTTTTAGCTTCATCTTTACTTAGTCCTTGATGGGTACGTAGAGGTTCCATAATTTGATCGCCCACACGATAAAGTGGGTCTAGTGAGGTCATAGGCTCTTGAAAAATAATAGAGATCTTTGACCCGCGTATAGAGTTCAACTCTTTTCTAGGCAGATGTAAAATATTCTGACCCTTAAAAAAAATTTTACCGCTTGCTTGCCCATTTGAAGCCAAAATACCCAAAATTGACATGGCGATCTGACTTTTACCAGAACCACTTTCCCCTACAATAGCAGAAATTTCACCTGGAGCGATAGTCATTGAGACACCCTTGACCGCATGAACAACACCATCGGGCGTATCAAAATCAACAACTAAGTCCTGAATATCGAGCACAGCCGTTTGCGTATTCATCTTATCGGTCCTTAGGATCTAAAGCATCGCGCAGCCCGTCGCCTAGAAAATTGAGCGCAAATAGTAAAATTGACATAGTCAAAGCAGGGAAAATGAGTAAGTAGGGGTCATTACGCATGTATCTTGCGCCTTCGGCAATCAAAACTCCAAGTGACGTTAGAGGCTCTTGTACACCCAAACCCAAAAAGCTTAAGAAACTCTCAAGCAAAATAACCCGCGGGATAAGAAGCGTCATATAAACAACAACGGTGCCAGCAAGGTTTGGAATAATATGACGTTTAATTATATTACTCAGATTTACACCTAACGCCTCAGATGCTTGGACAAACTCCTGTTGCTTCAACTGTAAAGTCTGACCACGAACAATTCTTGCCATATCCAACCATTGAATACAGCCAACAGCGATAAATATAAGAAAAATATTATTCCCAAAAAATACTACTAATAAAATAACGAAAAACACAAAAGGCAAAGAATAAAGCAAATCGACAAATCGCATCATAAGGTTGTCAATATTGCCGCCAATAAAACCCGATACAGCACCGTATGTTACCCCAATTATCAAAGCAACTCCTGTTGCAAGTGCCCCAACCATAAGGGAGATCCTGAGTGAAACAAGAATTCTCGTAAGCAGATCCCTACCATTCTGATCTGTCCCCATTAAAAATCGTAAGGGCCTTATATCAGCTGATATAACTCCGCGTTGTGGGTCATCTTGTGAAATCTCAAGCTCAACATTTTGAAAAATATCTGCTCGCAAAAGATATCGTGTAATACGAGGATCAAGCGGCTCTTGCTTGCGATTAACAATGTAAATCTTGATACTATCTTTTGAAATATTCATATCTTCCATATCAACTCGTGCACGGCTTAACGCACGCTCTGTAATAGGCGTAATTTGTTCCTGTTTTGGATAAGCACCAATCGAAGGCTTTTCTCCAACAAAATGGTTATAAACTTCATCATAAGAGTGCGAGGATATCGTGGGACCAATAATCGCGGCGAGCGTCATACAAATAATCACCCAAAGAGATACCATCGCGGCACGGTTACGTTTAAGACGAAGCAAGGCTGTATCAAGAAGCGAACGCCCTTTTACAACGCCCTCTAATGGTTCGTTATCATGGGTTAATACCGTCTCAGTCATAACGCACCCGTGGATCTAGAACAGTGTAAAGTAAATCGACAATCAGATTAAAAACCAGTACAAGTGTAGCGACTATTATGACTGTACCCATGACCATCGTATAATCACGGTTCAGAGCGCTAGTTACAAAATAACGACCGATACCCGGTAAATTAAATATTTGCTCAATCACAATTGAACCCGTCATCAATGCTGCCGCAGCTGGCCCTAGATAACTCAAGACAGGCAACAAAGCTGATCGCATAGCGTGCTTTCCAACAACATGAGTCATAGGCAAACCATAGGCACGTGCTGTTCGAATATGGTCTGACTTCAATGCTTCTAACATACTACCGCGCATTAGACGCGTCACAATAGCTATTTGCGGTAAGGCAAGTGAAATAACGGGAAGAACCATCTGGGAAGGGCTTCCCCAACCCGTCGCAGGAAGTATACTAAATGTTAGAGCAAAAATAAGCGTCAGAATTGGAGCAATTACATAATTGGGCGTTGTAATGCCAAAAGTCGCAAAGGTAACAATAAAAACATCTGTTTTCTTATTTTGGTTAAGAGCAGCAATACTACCAAGTAAAACGCCAATGATAAGCGCCATTAAAAGAGCTGTACTTCCAAGAGTTATAGAGATTGGCAAACCTTCAGCTAAAACCTCATGAACGCGTTTATCCCGATAAACAAATGATGGCCCCATATCACCTTGTAACAAATTACCAATATATATGAAGTATTGCTCGATAAGTGGCTTATCCAACCCATAGCTAGCCTGTATATTTTCTAGAACAGCCGGAGCCAGCGGGCGTTCTTCATCAAACGGACCACCTGGTGCTATACGCATCAGGAAAAAGGTTAGCGTTACAATAGCGAACAAAGTCGGAATGATAGTTAAAATACGTTTAAAAGCATAGTTTAGCATTTAACTATCCAGACGTTCTAAAAGATAAAAATCTAGTCGGATTTTTATTCATGACATTACTCTTCCAATTCTCAATTTCTGGAGAAACTAATGTAAATGAAGAGTAGTAAAATATAGGAAGAAAAGGTGTAGCTTTCATAATAATTTTCTCAGCTTTTTGCAAAATTTCAGCTCGCTTATTAAGGTCAAGCTCATTAGATGCCCTATCCATCAAAGCATCATATTCTGGATTATTATAACGAGCGTAATTGAATCCCGTATTGTCAGATTCTAGTAAAAAGAGAAAATTATACGGGTCAGAATAATCCCCAATCCATCCCGCTCGTGCAACCTGAACCTCTCCTAGGTCTCTCAAATAAGCGTAATGAGCTGCAGCATCCCTAATCTTATATGTAATCTTAATCCCTATTTCCGACCACATATCAGCAATTGCTGTTGCAGTATTTTTGTGATTCTCACCACTGTTATACATAAGCTCTACCGTGACTGGTCTATCCTTACTAATACCTTTACGCGCCATAATAGCTATAGCCTCATCTTCGC
Source organism: uncultured Hellea sp. (assembly GCA_905477785.1). Taxonomy (GTDB): domain Bacteria; phylum Pseudomonadota; class Alphaproteobacteria; order Caulobacterales; family Maricaulaceae; genus Hellea. The sequence continues at coordinate 4,004 of CAJQGR010000073.1, read as the reverse complement.
GATCAAGCATAGACATATTAAAATAGTCAGTATTAGGCGAGCCCAATGGATAATTGTTAATACCCAATGGAACAAGACTCTGCGCCGGAATCATTCCAGGCCAAATTTCTTCAGAAAGAAATTCGCGATCAATGACCATACTCATAGCACGACGAATTTCAGGGTCAGATAAAAACTCGTCTGTAGTGTTTAGTGCATAATAATAGGTACCTAAATACGGAACAATCCGAAGAGAGTCCTTATAGATCTTTAATCTTTCAAGATCCTGTGCGGGAAGATCAGAACAGATATGGACTTCTCCTGCCTCCCAGGCTCTAACACAAGTCGAACGGTCTTCAAATGGTATATAATGTAATTCTTCGATAGCAACATTCTCAGCATCATAAAAATAATCATTTTTGGTCATAACAATACGGCTGTTGAGCGTATATGACTGTAAAACATACGCTCCGTTTGTAACCAAATTCCCAGGTTTGACGAATTGGTCTCCAAGCGCTTCCACTGATTTTTGGTGCAGTGGCTTTCCAGTCTGATGGGTGAGTTGTTCCAAGAAATAAGGCGTGGCTTGTTCTAATTCTATTATAAAGGTTTTATCATCTAATGCTCTAATACCTAGCTCCAGTAAATCTAATTCACCAATATTAACTTTCTCAGCATTTTTTATGGGATATAAAAGTGTAGCATATTTTGCTGCCGTTAATGGGTTCATGAGACGTCGGTACGCAAACACAAAATCATGAGCTGTTACGGGGTCGCCATTTGACCAGAACGCATCATCCCTCAGGTAAAAAGTATAGATTAAACCATCTTTTGATATATCCCAGCGCTCTGCAGTACCAGGAATAACTTTTGCATTTTCAGAGAAATCAACCAACCCTGAATAGAGATCATCCATTAACCGTGCTTCCGAAGTTGTGGAGGTTCCATGATGGTCTAAAGTTTCTGGATCACCATCATTCCCACGATAAAATATATTTGCGTTTGCTGTCGCATACCAAAAACTAAAAACAGAAAGAAAGGTAATGAAATAGCTTAGTCTCAATTTACAATCCCTAATAAATATGGCGCAAACACGCTGGCTTATTTCTTGTTTTTACGTTTGACCTAAATATGTCAAAGGGTCAAATGTTATGATAAAAAAATAATATATTATTTTAAATTCCGTTGGTATCAAACAACATTTCTACATGATTAATTTCACCAGGACCTAATGATGGCATCAGTGTAACTCCTTGAATAGGATTCAAAGCCAATGCATTATTCATATGATTGACAGGCTCTAAGCAAAAAAAGTTACCATTTTTTGGAACATAAAATACACAATGATCGAGACTTTTAGTAGATAATACAAACAAATTATAACGCTTTTTACCCACGGTCATATGGGCTTTCCCATCATAACCGGAAAAACAATTATCAACCTTTGTTTCAAATACACTTTTAGAATGACTAAAGTCCCATTTGTTAGGAACTAAGGTTAATTTAGTAGGCAAATTATCATCATCAGACAAATAAACGCTCTTAGCGTTGAACTGTAGTTGAAGATCTTTAGTCAAAGGAAAATACGGATGAAATCCGAGTCCTGCTGGCATTTTATTTCGACCAATGTTCTCGAGTGTTAAACTAATTTTCATTGAAGTTTTTTTAAGTGTTATTTCTTGTTTTACAGAAAATGGCCAAGGCCAATCACTCTCAGAATTTTTATATTCAAGAATGCAACCATTCTCTTTTATTTCCAAGACTACCCACTCAGATAGCCACCCAATACCATGCAAAGGAAATTGTTGAGAGACATGGTTGGATTTTAAATTAATATGTTCATTTTCCCACTGAAATTGACCATTTGCAATTCTATTCGAATAAGGGACCAATGGAAAATACGAAGTAAGCATAGGGTCATGAGTGCGTTCCCAACCAGTTTCTGCTGGACGTAAAATGTCAAAATTTTTATATGAACAACGGAGTATGCACGCTCCATATTTGGGAGTTAATTTCAAATACCAACCTTTAAATTTTAATTCCAAAAGCTTCAATTGACTAAATTTTCCTTTACCATAATTGACATAATTAACTGTTTTCATTAATATATTTTTAACTTTAACAAATCTCATAGCTGATTTAAAAAAATAACGAGAATTATAAAAAATTTTTAGGAAAACAAGATTTTATGGTTACAAACATTAGTAAATCAATTGAAGCATGTGCTGCTCATTACGGAGATGATGCTGCTGCTGTAAAATCCTATCTTCTTGAAGGACAAGCTAAAGCATTAGCAATGCCTAACCGCGGGCCTTTAAAGTTTGATACGCGAGGTAACATCCATAAGGATATACTTAAAGCATACTCTAAATTTGGCTTTTATATCTTAGAAGGCGTTTTATCTGATGAAGAACTTAGTGATATAAAATCCGACTTAAGTAAAATAAGAGATAATTTTCCTACGCACATGGGTGCTGAAAAAGACAAATATGGCAGACCTGCATTGGGCAGCGACAATAAAGCTATGACATTGCAGTGGGCAAGACCACTTTCTGATCCACTGGGAGGAACACAAATCTCAAATGGTAGACATCAGGTGAAGTTGTTTGAACCAAAAGCTGCAGATGATGCCCCGCAGGCAGTTCCGGTATACCTTAGCGGTTCATTGCAATTTTCACCGGCTTGTCTCCGAGTTTACGCGCACCCAGGCTTGTTGAAATTAGCAGAAACACTAAACGGTTCAGATTTTGTTCCATTTACAGAAGGTCTTTTTATAAAAGATGCAGGTTTAGGCGCAGCTGTATCCTGGCATCAAGACGGGGATACCCATTGGGGAAGCCCAAACTTTGACGAAAACATACATGGGTTTAATTTCATGGGACAAGTTTACGGGAGTACAGCTGTAAATGGTGTTTGGGTTGTTCCCGGAAGTCACAAACATGATAGAGCTGATATAGTAAAAATGGTAAAAGACTCTGGTAGTGAGAGACTTGTAGATGCAGTACCAATTATTTGCAATCCTGGTGACGTAGTTATCAATAACAGGCAAGTCGTCCATGGTTCATTTGCAAATACTGGTTACGAGACCCGGGTTACAGTTAACTTTGGTTTTCATAAAAGATCGTCAGTTTTAAATGTTAAAGGGGCAGGTATTCATTCAGAGGCAAAAGTTATGGATGCAGATTTTATAAATAAACGGTCTGAAGTAATAGCATTAGCAATAAATGCTAGGAAGAAGCGTTTTCCCACTGAAAAACCACATAACTACCTACCATTCTCAGATAATTTAAATAAATTTACTTGGAGCGAGAGTGCACAAGCCGCACTTAAAGATTATAATTTGATGGATTTAAGTATTTAAAACCTGCTAAACACAAATATCAAAAATAAATAAAGCCCTAAGACAGATTATGAATAAAAGTGTATTGCTAATTATTTCTGGCGGAGTAGCTGCTTATAAAGCATTAACCGTCATACGTGACCTTGCCAAGATTGGTGTTAAATCAAAAGTTATCTTAACTAAAGGCGGAAGTGAGTTTGTAACTCCTCTATCTGCTGGGGCTTTATCAGGTAATAAAGTTTACACAGATTTATGGAGCTTAACTGATGAAACTGAGATGGGGCATATTGAATTATCGCGCTCAGCAGATTTGATAGCAGTTGTTCCCGCAACAGCGAATCTCATTGCGAAAGCTGCAAATGGCATTGCTGATGACTTAGCATCAACTACAATTCTAGCAACAGACAAACCAGTACTTTATGCTCCCTCCATGAATGTTCGTATGTGGGAAGCCGAGGCTACAAAACGTAATATAAAAACACTTGAAAATGACGGAGCACTTTTCGTTGGGCCAGATATAGGCGAAATGGCATGTGGCGAAACCGGTCATGGTCGAATGTCTGAACCGTGCCAAATAATTGATGCAATTGTTTCATCACTTAAAGTAGCGGAGCTGCAAACTAAAAAAGAGCCCATCATATCATTAACCGGAAAATCAATATTAATTACTGCTGGGCCAACTCAA
>CAJQGR010000072.1 GCA_905477785.1 uncultured Hellea sp. | reverse complement strand
TCTCTTATTTTCATCAAAACGTGCTGAATCTCGTCCATATGCCATCGCCTGATCTTGAAGGTCACACTCTCCACCTTGATCGCAAATAGGGCAATCTAATGGATGATTAGCTAATAAAAACTCCATCACACCCTCGCGAGCTTTTTTTACTATTTCAGAGTTAGTCCGTATATTCGCTGGAGTACCATCCCGATTCGGCCTTAGGTCGTTAACAGTTAGAGCACATGAAGCCTGTGGTTTTGGCGCCCCCACCCACTCAACCAGACACATTCGGCAATTTCCAGCTACACTAAGTCTCTCATGATAACAAAAGCGAGGTATTTCTGCACCTGCAGCCTCTTCACAGGCTTGCATTAAAGTATATTCACCCGGAACCTCATACTCAGTTCCATCAATGTTTATTTTACGTAAATTAGACATATCTTACTCTGCAGCCTGAACAAATACGGGCTTATTAGCCCTGTAATTATCGATACGATCTTCAATTTCATGCCGAAAATGCCTAATAAGTCCCTGAATTGGCCAAGCAGCTGCATCCCCTAAAGCACAAATAGTATGTCCTTCAACTTGCTTCGATACTGATAAAAGCATATCTATTTCAGAAGTATCAGCTTCGCCCTTCACCATACGTTCCATAACCCTCCACATCCAGCCAGTACCTTCCCTACAAGGTGTACATTGACCACAACTCTCATGTTTATAAAAGTAACTTAAACGCGCTATGGCTTTTATAACATCTGTTGACTTATCCATCACAATTACAGCAGCTGTTCCCAATCCAGATTGATTTTCTCGAAGAGCATCAAAATCCATTAAAACTGTATCGCATATTTCTTTGGGTAATAAGGGAACTGAAGATCCGCCAGGTATAACACACTTGAGGTTATCCCATCCACCTCGAACACCCCCAGCATATGTTTCTAACAATGTTCGCATAGGTATAGATAAGGCTTCTTCAATATTGCATGGGTTATTAACATGTCCAGAAATTGAAAAAACTTTGGTTCCTTTATTATTTTCTCGTCCAAACTGAGTCCACCAATCAACACCTCTACGCAATATAGTTGGTACTACAGAAATTGATTCAACATTATTGACTGTGGTGGGGCATCCATATAATCCCGCACCAGCTGGAAATGGCGGTTTAAGGCGAGGCTGACCTTTCTTGCCTTCTAAAGACTCTAAAAGTGCTGTTTCTTCTCCACAAATATATGCTCCAGCCCCATGATGCATATAAATATCAAAATCCCAACCAGAACCGCATGCATTCTTTCCTACCAAACCAGCTGCATAAGCCTGCTTGATAGCTTCATCAAGTCTATTTCGTTCTTGGATATATTCGCCTCTTACATAAATATAGCATGCATGTGCTTGCATTGCATATGCAGCAACCAAGCAGCCCTCGATCAACAAATGCGGCTCATGCCTGAGAATATCTCGATCCTTACAAGAACCAGGCTCAGACTCATCTGCATTAACAACTAAATAATGTGGACGATTTCCTACCTCTTTTGGCATGAATGACCACTTTAAGCCGGTTGGAAAGCCAGCTCCGCCACGCCCTCTGAGGCCAGAAGATTTGACTTGATCAATAATCCAATCTCTACCCTGAGCTAAAATTGCAGATGTACCCAGCCAAGCTCCGCGATCACGGGCAGAATCAAGCCCCCAATCATTAAATCCATAAAGGTTCTGAAAAATTCTATCTTTATCCTGAAGGAGCTCAACCATTATTTACCAGCTTTCTTGCCATTAACACTCATGGATCGTTTAGGTCTGGCAATGGCAGGATCCTTGTCAACTAAACCTGCTGTTAGGTCTCGACCAAGATTTCCACTTCGCTTTTTTGGATCAGAGTTAGCTTTTCTTTTTGGATCGATCCAACCCTTACGCGTTGCTCTTTTAGCCTTTGGATCCCATTCATAATAATTAACTTTAGCCGATTTTTCTGCATTAGGTAATTTTTTTAATATACTGTTTTTATTGTATAATTCTTCAGTTAATACAATTGATCCGCCTAGTGGTTCAGAACTAAACCTACCGTTCTTAGGGCCCTGCGAGGGTTTTTTACCGGCAACCAATTCATCAAGAATATTTTCTAAATTTTCAGGAGATAAATCCTCATAATAATGATCGCTTTCAGAATTAGATATTTGAACCATAGGTGCGTTCGAGCATGAGCCCAGACACTCAACCTCTAGCCATGAGAGCTTACCGTCAACAGACAAAGTATTTTGCTCTCCTATCTTTCGGGTAAGTAGATCCTTAAGCTTATCTGAACCCCTAAGCCAACATGGGGTTGTTCCACACATTTGGATATAATGAGCACCAACTGGCTTTAAATTAAACATTGTGTAGAAAGTTGCAACCTCATAAACACGAATATAGGCCATTTCTAACATATCACCAATTGCACGAAGAGCTAATTCAGGTAACCAACCTCCTGCATCTTTTTGTGCTATCCAAAGGGCTGGTATTAAAGCAGATCGCTTTCGATCCTTAGGATACTTTTTAATCCACTTATTTATTTCTTTATTAGCACGTTCAGATAGCACAAAATTAGCAGGCTGGCTAATGGATAGGCGCCTAGCACTCATCTATCAATCTCCCCAAAAACTATATCAAGAGAACCCAGTATTGCAGAAACATCTGCCAACATATGTCCCTTGTTGAGATAGTCCATAGCAGCCAAATGCGGGAAACCAGGAGCACGTATATGACACCTATAAGGTTTATTTGATCCATCTGAAACCAAATATACCCCAAATTCACCTTTGGGCGCCTCAACACAAGAGTATACCTCTCCTTCTGGTACTCGAAACCCCTCAGTATAGAGCTTAAAATGATGAATTAGTGCCTCCATACTCTGCTTCATTTCTGATCTTCGTGGCGGTGTTACTTTATTGTTTTCCGACATTACAGGACCCTCAGGCATAATATCTAAACACTGACGAATAATCTTTACAGACTCATGCATTTCTTCAACCCTGCACAAATAACGATCATAGCAGTCGCCATTTTTACCCAAAGGTATTTTAAACTCTAACTCTGAATATATTTCATAAGGTTGGTTTCTACGTAAATCCCAAGGAATACCAGACCCACGAATCATAACACCAGAAAAACCCCAATCATAAGCATCCTGCTTAGATACAACACCAATATCTACATTGCGCTGCTTAAATATTCTATTGCCTGTTAGCAATGTCTCTATATCATTTAGCTTTTTAGGAAATTGTTTACACCACAACGATATGTCTTCTAGGAGCTTTTGAGGCAGATCTTGATGAACCCCACCCGGTCTGAAATACATAGCATGCATCCTGGACCCACAAGCACGCTCATAAAAAACCATTAATTTTTCTCGTTCTTCAAACCCCCAAACAGGCGGTGTGAGGGCTCCAACATCCATTGCTTGAGTTGTAATATTTAACATATGGGACAAAACCCTACCAATCTCAGAATATATAACCCTAATGAATTTTGCGCGCCTCGGAACATCAATATTCATTAACTTTTCAATAGCCATACAAAATGCATGCTCTTGATTCATGGGTGCGACATAGTCCAATCGATCAAAATATGGTAGAGCCTGTAAGTAAGTTTTATGTTCAATTAGCTTCTCCGTACCACGGTGTAACAGGCCAATATGAGGGTCTACACGTTCAATAACCTCTCCCTCTAACTCCAGAACAAGACGTAAAACCCCATGCGCTGCAGGATGTTGAGGACCAAAATTGATAGTAAAGTTGCGATCATCACCCTCTAATATAGCTTCTGTTCTACTCATTATTCAATTTCCAAAAGATAATATTGACATTTTAGATCCAATACAAAGCATTTATGAGAATATTCAAGGCAAGATGAAAACATAGAAATCAATCCTTCTCATTAGCTAAGATTTGGTTAGGAAAATATTCAGTTCCTTCCCAAGGACTTGTAAAGTCAAAACTTCTATATTCTTGAGGTAGATCAACATCTTCATAAATAACAGCTTTTCTTTCTTCATCATATCTAACTTCAACAAATCCTGACAAAGGAAAATCTTTTCTCAATGGGTGCCCCTCGAAACCGTAATCAGTGAGAAGCCTTCTTAAATCAGGGTGTTCGTCAAACAATATTCCAAACATATCAAAGGCTTCGCGCTCGTACCAATTAGCATTTGGGAAAATATAGGAAATACTGTGCAAAGGCACAATTTCGTTCGTTCTAACTTTTATGCGTACTCGAGTATTATGAGACATGGAGAGTAAATGATAAACCACCTCAAACCTTCTTTCCCTTCCGGGGTAATCCACTCCACAAAGATCTATTAGAGTTGAAAATTTACACAATGGATCATCTTTTAAAAATAATATGATGTTATGTATTTCTGCTCGTCGAGCCACAATGACAAGCTCTTCATTTACAATATTCAATGAATTGACTGATTCACCTAGATGCGTCGCTATATGTTCTTTTAAATCTTCCATTTATTATCTCTCGATATTTCCTTCGCGGCGAATTTTCTTTTGCAACTGAAGTATACCGTAAACTAGTGCTTCTGCAGTAGGTGGGCAGCCTGGAACGTAGATATCAACTGGAACTATTCGATCACATCCGCGAACTACCGCATAAGAATAATGATAATAACCCCCACCATTAGCGCATGATCCCATAGAAATAACATATCTGGGGTTTGGCATCTGGTCGTAAACTTTTCTTAGCGCTGGAGCCATTTTATTGGTTAGGGTTCCGGCAACTATCATTACATCCGACTGCCTGGGCGATGCACGCGGGGCAAAACCAAACCTTTCCAAGTCATATCTAGGCATTGATGCTTGCATCATTTCAACAGCACAGCAAGCTAATCCAAAGGTCATCCACATCAAAGATCCTGTTCTTGCCCATGTAATTAAATCATCTGATGCAGCAGTAACAAATCCTCTATCGGCTAATTGATTACTCATCCCATCAAAAAAAGGGTCATGCTTTTTTGGATCATAGGCGGGAGTACCCTTGTCTAAGGCCGATGCATTTGAAGACTTAAATGAATTATTCACGGATTTACTCCCAATCCAACGCACCTAGCTTCCATGCGTATGCAAGACCCACAGCAAGCTCGGCTAAAAAAATCATCACAACGACCCATCCCCAAAAACCTACCTGATCAAGAGTTACAGCATAAGGAAAAAGAAAAGCGACCTCTATATCAAATATGATAAAGAGTATAGCAACCAGATAAAAGCGAACATCAAACTTCATTCGACTATCATCAAAAGCATTAAAACCACATTCATATGTAGATAATTTTTCAGTATCTGGTTGCTTTGGAGCTATGACAGCCGGAGCTAGCAATAAAGCTAAAGAAAAAACTGTGGCTATACTTAGTAAAATAACTACTGGTAAGTATTCCAATAAAAACTCAGACATCAATGCCCTCTTTATATTTACACGCTGTAAAAAAAATAAATTAACAGCTAATTTTTTGCGGAACCTAGTCAGGAGACGCAACGAATGCAATTACTAAATTACAATATTTACAATCAAATTTACAGGCTTTTCAATGCGGCGTTTTATGCCTTATTATTTATTAAAAAATAAACTTATTAATTTTAAAAGTTTATATTAAACAGAAGGCTCCCCAGGCCAAATTACAATTCTTTTTATTTGTTCATCTTCAGGAACTAGAGTTTCACTGATTACTGCATTTTTTACACTCATTCCTTCATCGTGAATAGTTGAAGAAGATCCGCTCACAAGGTGATGGTAATGTGGAAGTTCTTTTCCTTCGGAAATTAATCGGTAAGCACATGTTTTTGGCATCCAATGAAGTTTATCAATGTTATCTTTTGTTAATGTTACGCAATCAGGTACTTTTTTGCTACGGTTTATATAAGATGTGCACTTACAAGATTCGGAATCAAAAAGCTTACATACCACATCGGTAATGTATATCTCACCCGTATCGTCATCCTCTAATCTAATGCAACAGCATTTACCGCAATTATCGCAAAGACTCTCCCATTCTTGTTCATTCATGTCTTGCATTTTTTTTACACGCCAAAAAGGTTTTTCTTTTTTTATGTTAACTTGAGAATCATTATCCATTCGCTTAACCAATTTATAAATTTCATAGCAGTAATAATTAACCAATAATAATATGAATCATTATTAATTTAGTTATAAATATTAACAACATTATTAAAAATTCCATCAATTATATTCTTAATGTGACCATCTTGGCCTTTTAATTCACCATCTTTGTTACTAAATTAATAATATGATTAAACCGAAGAACATAGTCCTAAGCAATCAAGATGCTAACAAAGATCAAACCCCTGAACAAGGTGTTACCACCAAGTTACGTCCTAAAACTAAAAAACCATCTATGTTTAGAGTGTTAATTCTCAATGATGATTATACTCCAATGGAATTTGTTGTTTCGGTGCTAGTGGGTATTTTTTTTAAAACTCAAGAAGAGGCCACCCAAATTATGCTTAACGTACATCAAAACGGTATAGGAACATGTGGCGTATACACTTATGAGATAGCTGAAACTAAGGTCGCACAAGTAATGGATGCCGCAAAAAGAGATCAGCATCCATTACAATGCAGGCTTGAAAAAGCATAAATAAACATAAGAAAAGGTAACAAGGTTATAATATGGCTTCATTTTCCTCAGTATTGGAAGAGACTATTCACCGGGCACTCACCCTTGCAACGGAAAGAAAACACGAGCTTGCTACTTTAGAGCATCTACTACTTGCGCTTCTAGAGGACAAAGACGCAGTTTCTGTAATTAACGCTTGTGACGTTGATATTGAACCCCTTAGGGCTGATGTCAAAAATTATCTTGATAATGATTTGTCTTCTCTACGTATCGAGGATTTTGAAGAATCAAGACCTACAGCAGGCTTTCACAGAGTAATACAACGAGCAGTTATTCACGTTCAGTCATCAGGCCGCGAAGAAGTAACAGGCGCAAATGCTTTAGTAGCACTATTTGCCGAAAGGGAAAGCCATGCAGTCTACTTTCTTCAAGAAAGGGATATGACACGCTATGATGTAGTCAATTACATAAGTCACGGGATATCAAAATCTGGTGACTCAATACCGAAAAAATCAACCTCAGGAAGTGAGGATATAGGAGAGAATGAAACAAAACAAAAAGATCCACTTCAAGAATACACAGTTAATCTAAATCAAAAGGCAGCTGATGGTGAAATCGATCCACTAATAGGGAGAGATGATGAAGTTGAAAGATGCATAATGGTTCTTTCACGCAGAAGAAAAAATAATCCTCTCTTGGTGGGCGACCCAGGAGTAGGCAAAACAGCAATTGCAGAAGGAATAGCAAGAAGAATAGTGAACAATAAAGTTCCAGTCATACTAAAAAATGCTACTATTTACTCACTCGATATGGGCGCATTGCTAGCTGGAACAAGATACCGAGGTGACTTTGAAGAACGACTGAAGCTAGTCATGAAAAGGCTTCAGGAAATTGATGATGCAGTTTTATTTATTGATGAAATACACACAATTATAGGTGCGGGTGCCACTAGTGGTGGAGCAATGGATGCCTCCAACCTTCTTAAACCTGCCCTACAGTCTGGAAAATTACGTTGCATGGGATCCACAACTTACAAAGAGTACAAACAACATTTTGAAAAAGACAGGGCACTATCACGACGCTTTCTTAAAATCGATGTAACCGAGCCTTCCTCTGATGATGCAGTTAAGATACTAATGGGGTTAAAGCCTTATTTTGAAAGTTTTCATGATATTAAGTATACTAATGCAGCAATAAAAGCTTCGGTTGACCTTTCAGTTCGTCATATAACTGATAGAAAATTACCCGATAAGGCTATCGACATTATTGATGAGGCTGGCGCAAGAACCAAACTTGTTGAAGAAAAAAACAGAAAAAGAAAAATTGACACTAAAGAAATTGAGTCAGTTGTTGCTAAAATAGCCCGTATTCCTCCAAAATCTATATCACGTGATGATGAAAAAGCCCTTAAATCTTTACCAATAGATCTCAAGCGCGTTATCTTTGGTCAAGACAAGGCGATTGAACAAGTTAGCTCCGCTGTTAAACTAGCACGCGCAGGGTTGAGAGAAGCAAACAAACCCATTGGGTCCTATCTTTTTGCCGGGCCTACTGGTGTCGGAAAAACTGAAGTTGCTAATCAATTAGCAATGACTCAAGGACTTGAGTTATTAAGATTTGACATGTCTGAATACATGGAAAGACATACTGTTAGTAGACTTATTGGCGCCCCTCCAGGTTATGTAGGTTATGACCAAGGAGGACTACTAACTGATGCTGTAAATCAAAATCCTCACAGTGTACTATTGCTTGATGAAATTGAAAAAGCACACCCAGACATATATAATATTTTGTTACAGGTAATGGACAACGGGTTTCTTACAGATTCTAATGGCCGTAAAGTTGATTTCAGAAATGTTATAATAATAATGACAACAAATGCTGGCGCTGCTGATGCGAGTAAAGCTGAAATTGGTTTTGGCAGAGGCTATAAGAGCGATGAGCAAAATATTGCTATAAAAAAACGGTTTTCTCCAGAGTTTCGTAATCGCTTGGATGCTATTATATCTTTTGATGCGCTCACACCCTCAGATATTGCCAAGGTAGTTGATAAATTCATAATTCAGCTTGAAGCACAGCTCGCCGATAGAAAAATCGAGTTTGAGGTAACTAAAGCGGCTAACCTTTGGTTGGCAAATAAAGGGTATGATAAACGTTATGGCGCAAGACCCCTAGGTAGGACTATACAGGAATTTATTAAAAAACCCCTTGCAGATGAAATCTTATTTGGAAAACTTAAGAATGGTGGATTAGTAAAAATAGGTATAGATAATAAAAAAGAGAATTTATCATTTAAAGTTATTCCTCCTGAAAAATTAAAGATCGAAGGCAGAAAAGGGGGAAAAGGCTTGCCCGCACCTAAACCAACAGAAAATGCATAATATACTATATACCAAGGTTAATATATAAAAACCACTTGCACCTCTATGCTATTTATATATAAGCCCGCCAAACGGATATGGTCTAACTGTAAAATTTTAACATGGGGTTGAAGCATACTTTTAGAGCCATCGTTCTAGTCGGCCTTCACTGACTAAACGCCATATCCTTAAAAATGAAGGAATTTATTATGTCTCTTTACGAGCATGTGGTTATCACACGCCCAGATATTTCCACTACACAAGTTGAAGAGTTTGTTCAAAATCTTGCAACTAAAATTGAAAATATGGGAGGTTCCGTTGAAGGAGCTGAATATTGGGGCTTACGGAATTTAGCCTACCGAATGAAAAAAAATAGGAAAGCTCACTATAGTCTTCTTAAAATAAACGCACTACCCGAAACTATCCATGAAATCGAACGGCAACATAGAATTAATGAGGACATACTGCGATACCTGTCCATACGTGTTGATGAGTTTCTGGAAGAGCCATCACCAATCCTAAAAAAGCGCGAAGAACGTAAACGTCGCGAAAGTAAGGAGTAGACTAATGTCAAAAAGAGATTCCATAAAAATAGAGAACCTGCCTTCAAGAACATCATTTAGTCGTAGACGTAAGGTGTGTCCATTCTCAGGAGAAAACGGACTAAAAATAGATTATAAAGATCCCAAAATGTTACTGCGTTATATGTCTGAAAAGGGCAAAATAGCTCCATCCCGTATCACTGCAGTCACCCATAAAAAACAACGTGAACTTGCCAAAGCTATAAAGCGTGCTCGTTATTTGGGGTTATTGCCCTACGAAGTTAAATAGGAGCGTGTAATGGAAATTATATTATTAGAACGCATAGAAAAACTTGGTGACATGGGCGATGTAGTGAATGTTAAACCAGGTTTTGCAAGAAACTACTTATTACCACACGATAAAGCTTTAAGAGCTACTAAGTCTAACCTAGCCCGATTTGAAGCCGAACGTGAGTACCTAGAAGCAAGAAATGCAGAAAACAGAGAAAAAGCTGATGCCTCAGGTAAAGCTGTTGAAGGACATTCAATCGTTTGCATAAGAAAAGCTGGTGATACTGGACAACTTTATGGTTCGGTATCTGCAAGGGATATTGCTGAACTTTTAAATAACAAAGAAGTTAAAAGAAATATGGTAATTCTTGAGGAACCCATCAAGGCACTTGGCGTACATGAAGTGAAAATTCGCTTGCACCCTGAGGTTACCGTATCAATTAAAGTCAATGTTGCTCGAACAGAAGATGAAGCTGTACGTCAAGAAAAAGGCGAAGATGTTATTGCCACTCAAGCCGCTGAAGAAGCAACTGATGCAAAAGAAGCGAATGATGAGAGAGCAGCAAATGCAGTTTCAATGTTTGAGGGTGATGCTCCTGAAGAGTTCATTGCACCCGAAAGTTTATCAGAAGAAAAAACAGAAACATCTGAATAGAAATCTGAAATAATAAACACAATTAACCCCGCCTAATGCGGGGTTTTTTATGAATAATTATTACTTTGCTAAACGAGCGGACATTCTCGCCATTAACTCCTGTTGATTTGATTTTAAATTAGAGAAAGCTTTGAGTATTGTATTAATATCCATTTCAGTGTGGGCAGCTGACAAACTAATTCGTAGTAAACTTGAGCTCTGTGGAGTACCTGGCGGTACAGCTAAATTTACATACACACCATTTTCAATAAGCCAATTCCATTCCATGGCAGCAACTGCTTCATTAGGCCTCCGTACAGCAATAACTGGACTAGCATCAGCGCATATATCGTAGCCCATTTCACTAAGTCCAGAGTGCAACTGTAAGGAACGGGTCTTTAAATTTTTTCTTAAATGATGTCCCTCTTTTACCTTTTCTACTGCCATTAATGCCGCACAAATATTTGAAGGTGTGGCAGAGGCAGTAAACATGTATGGTCTCATTACCTTCCTAAGTATCTCAAACTCTTTATGTCTTGAGGCACAAAAGCCTCCAACCGAAGCAAGTGATTTAGAAAATGTACCAGAAATAAAATCTATTTTATCTAAAACACCCTGTTCTTCAGCAATGCCACACCCCGTGGGGCCAAAAACACCATAGGAGTGTGCTTCATCTATATATAAATAACCACCGTGTCTGTGAGTCACGTCTACAAATTCATCGACAGGAGCTATGTCTCCAAACATTGAATACATACCCTCAATCACAACCAAAGCATGCCCATCAGAGATGTCTCCCTGACGCTTAAGTCTCTTATCCAAGTCTTCTGGATTATTATGTCTAAACCGTATGGTAGAAGAAGAGGTAAGTCTTGTACCATCAATTACGCAGGCATGAGCATCTGCATCCATAAATATTACATCATTATCACCCGCTAAACCCGATATAGCAGCTAGATTTGTCTGATAACCCGTTGTGAAAACCACGCAACTTTCCATTTTCAAGTGCTCAGCTAATGCTTTTTCAAGCTGGATATGTTCGTTATAACTTCCGTTAGCTACACGAGAACCTGTCGTTCCGGTACCATGCTTATCAACCGCATTCTTTGCAGCTTTCATGCAGTCATCATCAAAAGTTAAACCAAGATAATTATTTGTACCCGCCAACAATATTTCTCGACCATCAATTTTTCCTTTGGTTGCACTTACAATATCATCAAATTTCAAACCCAAAGCATCCTTGCCGATCTTCATCATTAAATCTACGCGTGATTGTAAGATCGCGTATTTATCAAAAATCGATGATGCAGCATAGTTCAAGACGTTACTCATTTTTAAACCTATTATTCAATTAGTTCTTTTATTGCGATTGATAACTCACCAACAGTTCTTATGTCAGAGATTAATTCCATAGGTATAGATATATCATAGAAGTCCTCAAGCCCCATCACTAGATCAAAAACAGCTACAGAATCTACTTCTAAGTCTGTCATTATCCCACTGCTTTCTTTAATTGGATGATTTTTTGGATTATATGGCTTTAGTAGTTCACAAATTTTATTATGAATTTCTTTACGTGTTGGCTTAGACATTTTTTTCTTTCTTGTAGTAATTAGACGTAATACGTAACGCTTCAGTAAACGGTGTTGAGTTTTTAATAAAATCCTTACTTGACCAATCTACATAAAGGAATTCTCGTAATTTGCCTATAGACAAATGGCCAATTCCAAACAAGCGCAAGCTAAGTGAATTCATAGCAGCAAAAACATATAATATAGGTAGTGGAATTGGTAAAATTTTAATTCTTTTTCCTAATGCTAATTTTGAGTAATTTGCAAAACTTTCCCAAGAAACGCCCCCTATAGAGGATGGAGTAATTACCTTATCATCATAATTACCAATTAAAGCATTCTCTATTATATCATTTACTAAGTCAGATACATAAACCATTGCAGTTTTGCGATTACGCCAATCCTTACCACCTGCAACTGGCAATATACCTTTTTCTATAAAATCAAAAAATGGCTTAGTAGCTTTATCACCTGGTCCAAAAACAGCAGGTGCACGAATTATAGCAATATTATTTGTAAAATTTTCTTTTACCGCATTTTCACCATGAAACTTTGAAAGAGCGTAACTTGAAAGATGAGGCTGAGACGCAACTTGCGATGATAATAATACTAATCTAGTCACACCCTGTTCATTTGCAATTCTAGCTAAATTACTGTTAAAATGACAATTTATTTCCATCAATTCAGAAAAGTTTCGACCCTTTACTGCACCTGCAAATGATAAGAGAATATCTGAACCCTTAACTAATGCTACCCCATTATCATCTAGAGAGCCTTCTAGTATTTCTAAGTTAGGGTGCTTTAAATGCACTAATTTTATTTTTTTTCTTACAAGTGCCTTAACTTTATATCCACTGCTTAATAGAGCCGATATCATATGCTTACCGATGAAACCCGAACCACCAGTTATTGCTATTAAAGGTTTTGACATCTTATAAAGCAGTCTCATTTCCGATAATAGATACCGGACTATCAGCTTGAATATCAATTATTTCACCATTAAGGAACTTCGCTTTTACACGTGCACGTGATAACTTTCCAGAAGATGTTATAACCATGGTGCTTTTAGGGACTAACTGCAATCGCACTGGAACGCCCACTTCCAATCTTATAGCGGTCATGACTGAACTGTATATTTCATCAAGTAGCTTTTGATCTCTAGTTCTACATTCCAATAAAAGCATAATTTCTTTCTGATCACCGACACCGCCCATCGCAAAAGAGCAGGCCCTGCCAATACGATGAGGAGCTGCTGCTTGTGCTGCCCATTCTATATCCTGTGGCCAAATGTTTCTACCATGCCAAAGTATAAGATCTTTAAACCTTCCAGTAACGACTAATTGATTATCAAGCCAATAACCTAAATCTCCTGTATCCAGCCAACCATCTGATGAAAAACTTGCTTCGGTTGCTTGAGTGTTACGAAAATATCCGGGTGAAACACTTGGTCCTCTTAAGCAAATTTTTCCTACCTTATTCCCATCTAGAACATTACCATCAAAGTCTCTAATTTCGATTTCATGACCTGGAAGGACAAGTCCACATGCTACAAAAGTTCTTTTATGTTCAATATTAGTAATCTCATTTGCTTCGATAGCTTCTGAGGTGCGCTCATATCTTTCCATATCAATAGTATGCTTTAATAACCCTTGCCCCGGAGGTGAAAAAGTTGCGGCAAGTGTAGTCTCTGCCAAACCATAACTAGGCTTAAAAGTACCTTCAGAAAAACCCATCTTCGAAAATAAAGTTGAAAATTCAGTCAATGGCTCAGGTCGCACCATGTCCCCTCCTATGCCAGCTGCCTTCCAACTAGAGAGGTCTAGATTTCTATCATTTCTCCAGCGACGAACACATAATTCATAGCCAAATGTGGGTGAAAAAGAAAAAGTGCTCTTATGGTCATTAATTAACTGCAACCAAGTAATAGGCCTACGTGTGAAATCTTGAGGGTCAATATAGTCTACAGTCATCTGACTCATTATTGGGGCGAGCATAAATCCAATCAATCCCATATCATGATAAAGAGGTAGCCAGCTTGTCCCTCTATCATTATCATCCATTTCCATACCAAATTTTGTAATTGCATGACAATTAGCAGAGACGGAAGCCTGAGTGCCTATTATTCCTTTAGGTGAACTCGAGGAACCTGACGAATATTGAATGTAACACAAATCATCTTTATCAAACGGTCTTAATTCATTTCCATCAGGGAGTTTTTCTAAATCTTCGAATGACATTACTGGAATGGCTTTATCATTTAATGCAGACCCCATAATCTGTTGCATAGACTCAGGACAGAAAAGAGCATGAAAATCGCCTGTATCTGCTAATCTTTGAAGTTGCCTTTCATATGAATTTCTACCTCCCAAAGTTACAGGAAGTGGCAATGGGGCAGGCACAAGACCAGCATATTGACAGGCCATGAAAATGATAGCAAATTCCGGTGTTGTCACTGCAGCAAGACCTATTCTGGAGTTCTTAGCCGCAAATGGAACTAAACGTTTTGCAAGAGCTTGCGACTTTATTCTTAAGTTTTTATATGTAAGTGATTCTTTAAGCCTTGCTCGACCGTCAAAAAAATTGAGACCAGTTTCGCATAAAGCAGCATAATCCAGTGCATCACAAAGTGTATCAAAATCACCATGTCGTATGGACTTACCGCGATTTGTTGGGGTAGGTTGATTCATTAATCTTGCCTATATTTTTTCCCGCTTTATTATCTTTTAGATTATATTGCATTAATTAGTAAATATAACTCTAACATATAAAATGTATCTCAATTCTCACGAGTTGATACAGTTTGTAACAATTACTTTATCTTCCCAAAAGCTTCCTAGCCATATTATCAGCAACTTCATTAGTTGGAGTTTTTGATAATTCTGACTGTTTAAACACTTCTTTTAAATTTCTTCGAATATTATCTATTTTATCGCTCACCCAAGATCGATCATAGTGTCCGGAAATCTCTGAGGCTACATTAATTATTCCACCTGCATTTATTATGTAATCGGGGCAATGTAATATATTTTTCTTGAGCAGTTTTATTCCAATTGAACTATCTGAAAGCTGATTATTAGCTGCACCTGCAATAATATAAGCTTCAATGTCAGGTAGTGTATCGGGGTTAATAGACCCACCCAGTGCACAAGGAGAAAAAATATCAGCTTCTTGGGCATGAATTTCATTTATAGAAACAACAGTAGCATCTAGTTCTTGCTCTGCTTTTTTAGTTAAACATTTATTGATGTCTGATACTATTAAATGTGCGCCAACACGATGCAATCGCCTAGCTAGATCATATCCCACATGACCCAAACCTTGAATAGCTACAGTAATTCCTCCCAAACCCTCCACACCAAGTTTATATTTAACAGCTTCTTCCATTCCACGTAGAATACCATCGGCTGTATGTGGCGATGGGTCACCTGAGGCAGAAATTCCAACTTCTAACCCAGCTACAAAATCAGTCTCAGTCTTTATTGTCGCCATATCATCTGGACTTACGCCGACATCCTCTGCCGTTATGTATTTACCTCCAACTTTATCTATTGCTTTACCGTAGGCGGTGAATAAATTTTTTCTGTCAAATGGTTCTTTAGGCTTAATTATAACCCCCTTTCCACCCCCCAAAGGTATTCCCGCTAGGGCATTCTTATAGCTCATCGCTTTAGAAAGCCTCAACGCGTCACTTAGGGCTTCTTCATCATCGGCATAGTTCCAAAAACGAGTACCTCCACTTGCAGGACCCATTTTAGTATTGTGAACAGCAATAAAACAACGCATCAAACTTTTAGGATCTGTAAAAGCATAAACACTTTCATGATTGTCAAATTCTGGATTTGAAAAAATAGACATATAGTAATCCGTAATATTATTTTTCAATAATTGTTGATAGGGCTTCGCAATTAAGCCTCATCGTATTTAGTGCAAAAGCAGCTCCAGATCCATCTCCAATTCCAATACCCATATCATGAATTGGAATTAAACTAATCTTCTCTAGTAGAGCTTCATGTCCCCGTTCAGTTGTTACATGCCCAGCAATACAGTGAGAAATGGACTCTTTGTTAATGCTGTGCAGAATGGCAGCAGCTATACAAACAGAAAAACCGTCTAATATCACAGGTATACATTGATGCCTTGCTGCAATTATGGCTCCGAGCATTCCAGCTATATCGCGGCCCCCAAAGCACCTAAGAATATCTAAAGGCGAGTTCATAAAATTTTTATGCAATAATAGCCCCTTTTCTAATGCCTCTAAGCGTGAACTATTTTCCTTGCGGAGGTCCTTGAAGTAATAAACAGGACTTTCTTCATATAAGCTGGCAGCAATTGCTTTAGCCGCTGTATTTGTTTCAAGCCCTACACACCCTATCGCTATGATATCAGCACCCTCAGCTACAACCTCCATACCAAAAGCTATAGCGGCCGCACAGTCCTTTTCCGATAACGAAGGCGCTTTCGCGAAGTCAGTAGATGGATATTCTACTCCTAATTCATAAACTTTGAAGGCTGCCTGTAGTGATTTTGCGATGCCTCGCACACCAGAGCTGCCATCGGTAACAGCCTTTAATTTATCTTTTGCGATGTGAGAAATATTCCCATTTAAAATTCTTTCTGCAACACCATGAGTTCCCGCAAATATAGAAATTAGAGGTCTTTTAATCGCAGGAATATGGCCCTGCACAGCGGCTAATACTTTCAAAGTATCTGTATTTTTGTTACCTAAATAAGTTTTTAAATCATATTTTTCTGCAACTTGATAAATTTCTTCAAATGCTACATTATCTAGGCTTGGTACAGAATTTATTAATCCAATAATATCATCAAAAGGTTGGTCATTTTTCATAATTTGGCTCTAATACTTCAATACACAAAGTGTTAATATAATTTTCGGCAGTATACATACGTTTAGGTATCAATTAAATAGCAATAAAATTTAACTAATACTCAATACAGTGAATTCTTTGCCATGTTTAAAGCTACTGCAAGTAAGCACAAACCAAATAGCAGTTTTAATCGTTTCTGAGGTAAGATTTGCGCAATTTTTGCTCCATAAGGAATTACAAAAAAAGCAGAGCTCAAAATGCAGACTAATGCTACAACATTTACATACCCTAGTGAGAAAGAGGGCCGGCCATCAATACCCCACCCAGATATAATAAAACCTATTGTGGCGGGTAAAGAAATAGCAAATCCAAAACCTGAGGCTGTAGCCACCGCTCTATTCATTGGTATTCTGCACATATTCATTAAAGGAACGGTTATAGACCCTCCCCCAATTCCCATTAATGAGGACAAAGCACCAACCAATGAACCAATAATTGGGGTAGCTAAACCAGTAGGAATAGAAGAACGGATTTCTAAGTTATTATTTCCAAAAATAAAATGCAATGAAACTAGTATCATCACCATTGCAAATAAAATTATCAAGAATTGAGCAGACATAATTGAAGCCAAGAAACTTGCTGCAAAGAATGAACCTATTACAATCCAAAAAACATAAGAGGATAAAATTGAGTCAGGCCATAATAGCTCCCAATCAATTGCACCCAATTTATTATGACTTTTGACAGCCCTTAAACTATTGAAGATTATTATAGCTGATGATGTTGCGACTGCACAATGCATGACTAATTCATCAGAAACACCGATAACATTAAAAGCATAATACAAAGCTGGAACCATTACGGCTCCACCACCTACTCCAAACAAGCCAGCACTAAATCCCGCTAAAACTCCCACAGATAGTAAAATCAAAACTAATAAAAAATACTCAGGCATCATAATTTACTTTGAGAATGTTTTTAGTCTTATCAACTTCTTCTGCCGCTTTTTTAATAATTTTGGATGGCTTTAGACCATTAGATATTCCTTCACTCAATGCCCTACGCCAAGCCCGCGCTCCTATTTGTCCAGCATACAAACCCATAATATGGCGAATAAGAGATTTTGTAGATCTATCACTGTCTTGCTTTAACTCGGCATACCTAATTAAATCTTCAACTAAGTCATCACGACCTTCAGTGAATACTGGCTCTTCGTAAAAACTTTTATCAACTTTAGTTAAAAACCAAGGGTTCTGATATGCAGCTCTTCCAAACATTACGCCATCTAACCCAATTGAATTATTTTTAGCGTCTAATATATTCTTCAAACCTCCATTTAATATAATTTCTAAATTTGAAAATTGTTTTTTTATTTCATGTACCATTGAATATTGCAAAGGGGGTATTGAACGATTTTCTTTGGGTGATAAACCATTAAGCCAAGCTTTTCTGGCATGTATAATAAAATGTTCGCAACCCGATCTGGATACTGTCTCAATAAAATGAGGTAATGTTTCAGATACATTTTGTTGATCTACTCCAAGTCGGCATTTAACAGTAACAGGTATATCTACAGTATTTTTGATAGCAGCATAGCAATCCGCTACTAATTCAGGCTCTCTCATAAGACACGCGCCAAATCTTCCAGATTGCACCCTGTCAGATGGACAACCAATATTTATATTAATCTCATCATACCCAAATTGCTCGCCAATCTTAGCAGCTCTTGAAAGTTTTTGTGGGTTACTTCCGCCAAGCTGTAATGCGACTGGATGCTCCTCAGTGTTATAGGATATTAAAAAATCTTTATCCCCATAAATAATTGCTTCAGCAACAACCATTTCCGTATAAAGTAAAATATTTTTAGATAGCTTTCTATGAAACCACCTACAATGCCTATCAGTCCAATCCATCATTGGAGCCACACTGACTGTAAAATTATAGTTTTTTTGCATTTAATGTTATACTTTTACTACTCGATAGAACTTAATCATTATTATAAATTTAGTTAAGAATTAAACTAGAATCTTCCAGCAGCACCAGGAAATACCACAGGAGTTTCATATCCGTCTTTTGAAATTGAGGATACACCGAAAAAATAATTATCAATTACTAGGTTTTTAAACTCCCATTCATCTACATCCCCCACAAACCTAGAATTAGTCCATTCAGCCTCAGAAGTCTCACGCCAATAAACTTTATAACCCATAAGATTTGAACTAGAGTTCTGATTTTCCCATACTAGTTTTGCTGAAGCTTTAACGGCACCTGAAAGCTCCACAGATGTTGGAAATGCTGGGGCTCCAGCTATCTGTGCTAAAGTTATTAAATTTAATGAAGTTAATTTAGCGGCATATTCTGAATCTACTCCAATCATAGTATCACCAAAAAACTGACCCCTTTCGGACCTTACGTCCTGATGCTGTCTGTCATAATGTTCATTAGTTTCCATTATTCGAACACCGGGTATACCAAATTCATTAAATGGACGGTGATGCCCTCCTCGACCATATCGATCTAACCTGTAAATGAGCTTAATATCTAAATTAACAATATATTGGTTTCCTAATTTTTTTATAAAACGCGCTAAATTTCTTGAGGGGCTATCAACTTCGCCTCCAGTAAAACGTCTTATTAGGGCCTCTTCTTTTGTTTCATTAGCACGTGTGCCCTCCGAAAAAATTCGGACAGAAGAATTATTTATTACTCCATTTATTCCCTCAATATTAGAGATCATATCATTATTCAATACTCCTTTAATATCCCATCCATGTTTGATTGCATGCTTTGCAAAAATTTGCCCTCCAAAAAGGCCCTGCTCTTCGCCAGATAAACCTGCATATATTATTGAACTTGCGTATTCTCTGCTAGATAGCACACGTGCCGCCTCCAAAACACCTGCCATTCCTGAAGCATTATCATTTGCACCAGGGCTATCTGATATGCTGTTCATAGGGTCAGATACCCTACTGTCTATATCACCTGACATCATTACAAAATCATTTGGCCTCTCTGAACCTCGTTGAATAGCTATTACATTCACAATTTCTGTTGGATGGGGAACACGGCTCTCACCTGATACAGTATCAGAGACATACATAACCTCAATACAGCCATTACATAGATCTGAAATCTTTTGGAATTCATTATATATCCAACGAGTTGCCGCACCAATCCCTCGTTGATTTGATAACTTATCGGACAAAGTGTGCCGCGTCCCAAAGTTTGCAAGTTTATTTATATCCTTTGAAATTCTTGCCGGCGATACTTCAGATACTATTGAGTAAAAGTCCAGTATTTCACTCTGAGGAACTTGAGCTAGGTCCTTGGCGTTTACTCCAGAAGAAAATAGTATTAAAAAGAGATAAAAATAAATATTTTTTAAATACTGCATTCAATTGTCCTAATTTTTAGGTCTTAACTAAAATGTTATCTTGCGGTTTACTAGATTCATAAACCATAATAAAGCAAAATAGAATTTTTCATAAAAGATAACTAATATTTAAATATACTAAATATGATATTTTAGTTATCTTATTTTAAAGAAAATTTTTACGAGGGATTAAATCTTTGAGTAAACCTATTATAGAAGCATTTTTTGATGAGTGTACAAATACAGTAAGCTATGTCGTCTCAGACCCAAAAAGCTTATCATGTGCAATAATAGACTCAGTACTAGGGTTTGATATTTATTCAGCATACACATCAGATGAATCGCTAGAAAAAATAATAAGTTATATTAACAATAATAATCTTAAGACACAATGGATACTGGAAACTCATGCGCATGCCGACCATTTGTCAGCAGCCGGGGTTCTGAAGAGTAGGCTTGGTGGTAAAGTAGCTATGGGATGCAATATTCCTCTTGTACAAAAGGCTTTTGGTAAAATATATAACGAAAATAAAGAATTCAAAAGAAATGGAAGCCAGTTTGATAAGTTATTTAATGATGGCGAAAAATTTCAAATTGGTACTTTGAGTGTAACCGTTATAAGCGTACCTGGTCACACACCCGCTTGTGTTGCCTATCATATATCAGATGCATTATTTATTGGAGATACATTATTCATGCCTGATTACGGTTCAGCAAGGTGTGATTTTCCAGGTGGTGATGCAGGAAGCCTTTATGACTCAGTGCAAAAAATCTATCAACTACCTGGAAAGACCCGATTGTTCCATTGTCACGATTACAGAACGAAAAACCGCAATTATTACAAATGGGAAACCACAGTTGATGAACAAAAAGAAAAAAATATTCATTTAAACAGCAGTGTAGAAAGACAATCCTTTATAGAAATGCGAACAATGCGTGATAAGACATTAAAAACACCAAAGTTATTGTTACCATCTATTCAAATAAACATGAGAGCTGGAAAACTACCCAAAGCAGAGAATAATGGTAAGCATTATTTAAAAATACCTATCAATACTGCATAATAGTTCATAAATGTTAAATTTTAAAAAAATAAGTAACTACAATCCTTTAAGAGCTATATCTTATATCAAATCTCATAAAAAAGAGTTATTCTGGGCTTGGGTTAGTTATCAGTCTTTAAAAGGTATAGTAACTCTAAGTTTTATATGGATACCTTTATGGATTTATTTTAAAAAATGATTCAAAAATACCTAACAGGTGTATCAAAGTTTATTGATTATCTTGTTTGATCATATCTGCAGCTTTTTCGCCTATCATAATAGTAGGTGCATTAGTATTTCCTGAAACAAGATTTGGCATAATAGATGCATCGACAACTCTTAAATTCATTATTCCATGTACCTTTAGTCTATCATCAACAACTGACATATCGTCATGACCCATCTTACATGTACCCACTGGATGGTATTCAGTATCAGATCTATCTCTGATATCTTTTTTTAATACTGCATCATCATCAGAGTCAGATGCATAAAATGGTTTACCGCGTACACAGTCAAATGCTGGAGACTTTAATATACTTTGAGTTTTTTTGACACCCCTAAATAGTGTCTCCATATCTCTATCATCCTCCAAAAAAGCAGGGTCAATAGCAGGCGGATCCATTGGATTAGGACTATTTAACCACAATGAGCCTCTACTTTTTGGCCTTAAGACTGTAGTGTGGCAGCTATAACCATGCCCTAAATGTAATTTACGTCCATGATCATCAACAGCAGAGCGAACAAAGGTCAGTTTTATATCTGGCGAAGGCTCTGACTTGTCAGTATAGAAATATCCACCACTTTCTGCATAATTAGTCGTTATCATACCTCTCCGCTTAGTTACATATTTATAGATCTCACCAATCAAACGAAAAGTTCCCATAATAGAGAAACCTATATTATCTTTGACATTTGAATTATATCCCATCACATAATCAATATGATCTTGTAAATTCTCTCCAACACCTGGTAGTTCATGAACTAAGCCTATTCCATGAGGCTTAAGTTTTTCTATTGAACCAATTCCTGACAATAATAATATCTGCGGTGACCCAAAAGCACCTGCGGATAAGATTATCTCCTTATTTGCATGAATTAGATTAACCTTATTTTTGACACTAAACCTGACTGATTTAGCCTTCTTGTTTTCAATTATTACTTTTTCGGTATGGGCATGAGTTATAACTGTTAAATTATTTCGCTCAATTGCGGTATCTAGGAAAGCTCTAGCCGTTGACCATCGTTCTCCATTTTTATGAGTTACATCGTAATATCCCATACCCTCAAAGTCTGGGCCGTCAACCACACCGTTTAAGTCTTCCAATATTTTGTACTGATTTTCTTTGGCAGCTTCAAAAAATATATCATTTATTGAACCAGGACTACGCAATTTTGAAACATTTAATAATCCGCCTTGGGCATGGAGATCATTTTCACCAGGTTCATAATTCTCAGATTTTTTGAAATATGGCAGAACATTCTTCCATGACCAATCTTTATTGCCCAATTTTTCCCATTGATCATAATCGTTTGGGTGACAACGGTTATAAACCATAGCATTCAAACTAGAGGAGCCTCCAAGCATTTTACCACGGGGCTGATAGCCTTTTCTTCCATTGAGGCCTTTCTGCGGTATAGTTTCAAAAGACCAATTCCGTTTTTTAGTAACCATATTAATTATAGTCGCAGCTGGCACCCAAACACTCCAGTGTTTATGAGTACCCCCCGCCTCCAGTAGACAAACAGATACATTAGGGTCTTCAGTCAATCTATGAGCTAAAACGCATCCCGCTGAACCTGCTCCGACTATTATATAATCATATGTTTTCATAAGTTACTGGTAACCTATATTATTTTTTTCATAAGCTTAATCATTTTAGATGTCATAGGCCCATAAGGCGGGTGTAATTTTGCACCTTGACTAAATTTACTTTGAAAAAAGACACCTTTCATATGAGAAAATGTTTTAAACCCAACCTCGCCATGATAGGCTCCCATACCTGATGGCCCCACTCCGCCAAACGGAATATCTTCCTGAATAACATGCCAACTTGCATCATTTATAGTTACTCCGCCGGAAATACTCTCTTTTAATACTTGGTTTAGTTTTTTCTTATTATTCCCAAACCAATATAATGCTAATGGTCTATCGCGCTGTGAGATATAATTCAAAGAGTTTTCTAAATTATCAGATGCCACAATAGGTAAAAGAGGACCAAAGATTTCTTCCTGCATTATTTTCATATCTGAGGTAGTTTCAGTTAGAATAGTTAGTGGTATACGGCGTTCTTTTGCCAATTGCTGTTTATCATCATTCCCTGCAACTTGAATTTTGGCACCTTTATTTTCCGCATCTTCTAATAAATTTTGTAAGCGTGCGTAATGAGAATCAGCAATAATTGAAGTGTAGTCCTTATTTCCTGCAACCTTTGGGTAAAAAGTCTCTGCCTGACTGATCATAGAATTCGCAAAATCACTGACTTGGGACTTTGGCATCAGCAAATAATCGGGAGCAACACACGTTTGACCCGCGTTAAGTAATTTAGCATTAGTCAATCTAGAAACTGCTGTTTTCATATTAGCAGAGCTATCAATAATAGCTGGTGACTTACCACCAAGCTCTAATGTACAAGGAACTAGATTTTCTGCTGCAGACTTTGCAACAATCCGCCCCACACTTGTTGAACCAGTAAATAATAAATGGTCAAAATGGAGTGAAGAAAAGTAGCTAGCCACATCAACACCACCAAGCGCAACATAGACTTCATTATCAGAAAAAACTTTTCCCAAGACAGTTTTTAACAATTCTGAGAACAAGGGGGTATATTCACTCGGTTTTATCATAGCCCTATTACCTGCTCCTAAAGCTCCAATCAAAGGCATCACAGCAAGCTGAAGAGGATAATTCCATGGGCTCATTATACCAATTACTCCAAGAGGCTGCGGGATAATTCTATTATAAGCTGGTTTATATTGTAATGCTGTTGGTGCCTTACGAACACGCATCCATTTAGGAGTGTGCTTGATTGCATGACTTATACCACCTTGGATAACCATCATTTCAGCAATTACAGTCTCTTCTGCCGCTCTGTTTCCGAAGTCTTTTGATATAGCCTCTATAAATTGAGCTTCATGCTCCTGGATAACTGTTCCAAGTTTTTTTAAATTTTCTTTTCTTTTTTGCCACGAGATATTTGGCTCTGCTAAGAATGATTTTTTTTGGTTTTTGAGACTATCCTTAATTTCATCAAAATTAGTCATATTTTTTCGAGATTTTTTTTTGGGGTTTATTCGAACCATTATAGTTACCTTACGCTTAGCTAGAAAAGCTTTTTATGAAAATATACTGATAAAAAACTAGTATTAATCATAAATAATGCACTAGCCATTGTTTAATGCAAGTCAGGAATTAGAAAAACCACTCAAAATATCATTTATTAAAACTTTTTTTTACGTTTTAATAAATTTCGAGGGTCAGACCTTAGTACCAATAAAGTTGCACGTGGTCTTGGCATCGCTACATAGTCATCACTGCCATCAGGTGCATCTCGTTTTGTTAATCTATAAAGACCATAGATTGCCAATATTAATTGAATTAGTGCTGTATAAGCAAACATGGATGAAGGCCCCGCAAAAGTCATTACAACAGGTGCTACTGATGGACCTATTACTGATCCTATTCCATAAACTAGAAGTAGCCCTCCACTTACGGACACAAACTCATCAGCTTTTGCATAATCATTCGCATGAGCGGCTGACATCCCAAAAATTTGCATTGCAAATAGACCATAAAACACCCCACCTATTATCATATAAAATGAAGAAAATGGAGCAAACTTCCATAAAAATATACCGCTAAATGCGCCCCCTAAAGAAACAAATATGATAACAATTCGCCTACCGACTTTGTCAGAAATCCAGCCAATTGGCCATTGCATTATTGCACCTGAAAAAACAACAACACTCATAAATATTGATACCATTAGTACAGAATAACCAAGTTTTTGAACAAATACTGGAGCTACCGCCCAAAATGCACCACTAGATAAACCAACGGCAAAGCAACCAGCTACAGCCAATGGAGATATTCTTATAAGCCTTCTAATGTTTAGCTTAGTAGTAGAAACAGCCATTGGGGCTTTTGAGGTTGATAGTGATATAGGGAATATTGCTAAAGAAATTAATATAGCTACTATTGAAAACAATACATAATCTTTGGGATCTGCAATAGTAAGTAAAAATTGACCAATGGTAACTGCTATCAAATCAACCATTCTATAAATAGATAATACTTGACCACGTTTTTCAGCTGGAGCCTGTTCGTTAATCCAGCTTTCAATTAACATATATAAACCAGCAAAACTAAAGCCTGTTAAAGCTCTTAATATAGCCCAACTAGTTACATTCACAAAAAGCATATGACTCAAAGCACATGCAGCAACTAGCGACGATAGTGCTGCAAAAACTCTCACATGCCCCACCCTTTTCACCAAATGCGGGGTACTTATACAACCTGCCATGAAACCTGCAAAATAAGCAGAGGAGAGAAAACCTATGGCAATTATTGGAAACTCATTAAGTTCTGCGCTAACAGCAACTAAAGTTCCTAGTAAACCTCCACCTGCAAGCAGGATAGCTGCGGAAACAAGTAGAGCTCCGATTGAACTTATTATAGCTCTCATGGCAATTACCTTATTAGCGGAACGCAGCCGCTTAGATGACTATAATTTGCCTCTATTACGGGTTAAGTAACAACACAAGTTAGAAAATGACTGAATAAGTAAAAATTATAAAATAATCTCAACTACCCTATTCTTATCAAGAGAGTAGATCGATATATTAGCCTCTTTTGCCTTACGTAACGCAAAAGCCGTTGGCCCAGAAATGGACAGTATAATCTTCACGCCTCTCTTGGCTGACTTCTCAACTATTTCATAAGAACAACGACTTGACATTAGTACATAACCCTTCGAGGGATTAACTGATTGTAACGCCATTGCACCTAATAACTTATCTAAAGCATTATGACGACCAACATCTTCACGTATAATAACAATCTCACCACTTAAATTCACCCACGCGGCAGCATGAACACTATGAGTTTTGGAATTAAGAAGTTGCTTCTCACGTAAAGCAAACACAGCCATTTCGGCAACCTTAGTATCTACTTTCATTTTTACTTCACCAACACTAGGTAATTTTTTGAACAAAGAGTTGGAACTTTCTAATCCACATAATCCACAGCTTGCTGACCCTATTGAATTACGTTTTCTTTGCATAATATCAAATTTTTCAATAGCTTTCATTGAAATCTTAAACTTTAAATCAACTCCTTTTTTTGAATGTAAAACTTCAAGAGATTTAATTTCTTCAGGGTATTTTATGACTTCTTCGGAAAGTGAAAAGCCCAAAGCAAAGTCAATAAGGTCATCCGGAGTTGCCATCATAATAGAATAGTTTCTTTGATTAAAGACAAACGCAATTGGCACTTCCTCCGCAACAAACCAGCTTTGCGTTCCGGCTATAACATTTTGCATTAAAGCGCTTGGTGTCCCGCTAATTTTTACCGGGAAAATCATTTATTCCGCAGGCTCAGCTATTTTTCTATACTCAAGGAGTTCATCCTGATAATTCATTTGCCACGTTGATTTATGGTTTGCAGGAGTCACAGAAACTGCCGTTACTTTATACTCAGGGCAGCTTGTTGCC
The DNA here is from genome assembly GCA_905477785.1 of uncultured Hellea sp. Lineage (GTDB taxonomy): Bacteria > Pseudomonadota > Alphaproteobacteria > Caulobacterales > Maricaulaceae > Hellea. The sequence goes on along the minus strand of CAJQGR010000072.1, from coordinate 9,191 downwards.
CAATCAACATTTTCAGTAGTAACCACATTGGCACCAGTATCTGGATGATGAAAAGTTGTATAAACAACGCCCGGGGCCATTCTATCTGAAAGTGTGGCCTTAAGCGTTATTTCACCTTTTCTAGAAGCTAAGGAAACCCATTGCTTGTCAGCTATACCTTGAGCTTCCGCATCACTTGGGTGGATTTCCAAAGTATCTTCTTCCCACCAAATATTATTTTCCGTTCGACGGGTTTGAGCACCAACATTGTATTGACTAAGTATTCTTCCAGTAGTTAAGATGAAAGGATATCTACGGTTAGTTTTCTCAGGTGTGGGTTGATATTCTGTAGGTATAAATTTTCCTTTACCCCTCACAAATTCACCAACATGCATGACCTCTGCGCCTTCCGGGTTTTGACTATTAACAGGCCATTGTAAGCTTCCTTGCTCATCTAGAATTTCAAATGACACTCCTTCAAATTGCGGAGTTAAGAATGCGATTTCATCAAATATTTCAGAAGAAGTTCTAAAGCCCATTTCAATTCCTATTGCTCTAGCTAAATCTTGGGTAACCTCCCATTCATGTTTACCTGTAAGTGGTTTCATCACGGGTCGCACACGATTAATTCTTCGCTCAGCATTTATAAATGTTCCATCTTTTTCCAGAAAACTTGTTCCGGGTAAAAAGACGTGCGCAAAACGAGCTGTTTCATTTAAAAATAAGTCTTGAACGATTAATATATCCAAAGATTTTAATGCTGCTTCAACATGTTTAATATTTGGATCTGACTGTGCAACATCTTCACCTTGAATATACATTCCCTTGTAGTTACCCCCTATCGCTTCATCAAACATATTAGGTATTCGATATCCAGGCTCACCATCTAAACTCTTACCCCATTTTTTTTCAAAAATACTTCGTACTGAGTCATCTGCTACAGATCGATAGCCAGAGAACTCATGAGGGAAACTTCCCATATCACAGGAACCTTGAACATTGTTTTGTCCACGCATTGGATTTACCCCAACACCTGATCTACCTATATTGCCTGTTGCCATAGCCAAGTTAGCCATACCCATAACCATAGTTGAGCCCTGACTATGTTCAGTTACACCTAATCCGTAATATATTGCTGAATTTTTTTGTGTAGCAAATAACCTGCCAGCCCCTACAATATCATCAATAGGTACTCCTGTAATTCTAGATACAGATTCAGGGCTGTTGACCGAGTTTAAAATTTGTTTTTTCCAAATCTCATAACTATCAATCTCACAACGGCTCTTAATAAAATCTTCATCAATAAGCCCTTCTGAAACCGCGACATATGCCAATCCATTTATTAAGGCAACATTGGTTCCTGGTAGCAACTGCAGATGATAATCTGATTTTATATGAGGAGATCTCACTAAATCTATACCCCTTGGGTCTGCAACAATTAATTTAGCCCCTTGACGTAGCCTTTGTTTCATTTGAGAGCCGAATACAGGATGCGCATCTGTTGGATTAGAACCAATAACCAAAATACAATCAGCATCCATGACTGAATCAAAGTTCTGAGTTCCTGCACTTTCTCCAAAGGTTTGCTTCAAACCGTAACCAGTAGGTGAATGACATACCCTTGCGCATGTATCGACATTGTTATTCCCAAATCCTTGCCTAATAAGTCTTTGGACTAGCCATACTTCTTCATTAGTACACCTAGATGAGGTAATGCCACCAATAGACTTTATACCGAATTTATCTTGAGCAGACTTAAGAGCTTTAGCGGAAAATTCATATGCTTCTTCCCATGAAACGGTTCTCCAAGGATCAGTTATTTTCTCTCTTATCATAGGCTCTGTTATACGATCTCCGTGAGTTGCATAGCCATATGCGAACCTGCCTTTTACACAAGAATGGCCATGATTTGCTTTTCCATCCTTCCATGGAACCATCCGTATGACTTCGCCAGATTTGATTTCAGCCTTAAAGGAACATCCTACACCGCAATAAGCGCATGTGGTTAAAACAGTTTCATCTGGCATACCCTTTTCAATAACAGATTTTTCCTGCAATGAAGTTGTTGGGCAGGCTTGAACACATGCACCGCATGATACACACTCTGAGTCCATAAATGACTCATTCATAGAAGCTGCCACTTTAGATTTAAAACCTCTATTCTCAACAGTGAGTGCAAGCGTTCCTTGAACCTCATCACATGCACGGACACAACGCGAACATAAAATACACTTACTTTCATCGAAGATAAAATAAGGGTTACTTTCATCAACCATTGAATTGAGATGCGAATCCCCAGCTAAACCATACCTCACATTAGTGATGCCTGTTTCTTCGACCATCTTAAAAAACTCACTCTCTTTTGCCCCAGGTCTAGATATTGCATCTACAGGGTGATCAGAAAGATAAAGCTCCATAACACCTTTTCTAATTTTTGTTATTTTATCATTTTTAGTGACTACCTGCATACCATCTTCTACAGGGGTAGTGCATGATGCAGGAGTCCCTCTTTTACCCTCAATAGTACAGACACATAACCTACAAGACCCAAAAGCGTTCAAATTATCGCTTGCACATAGTTTAGGAATTTTAATTCCGGCCTCAGCCGCAGCCCTCATAACGGAGGTTCCCATAGGAACAGAAATATCTATCCCATCTATTGTCAGTTTTACATGTTCATTGGCTACTATTTTTGGTGTGCCAAAATCTTCTTCAATCAGTAAAGCCATATAAGCACTCCTAACGCTCAATTAGTGGGTTAGTAAATTCATCTGGAAATAATTGCATTGCGGTTCTCACTGGCATCGGAGTTAATCCCCCCATTGCACAAAGAGACGCCTCTTCCATTAAATCGCATAAGTCATCAAGTATTTGAATATTTTCTTCAATATTTTTTCCAGATGCTATTTTATCAAGTGTTTCTTTACCGCGAACTGAACCAATTCGGCACGGAGTACATTTTCCGCAGGACTCAATTTCACAAAATTCCATTGCATAACGTGCTAAACTCAACATGTTTGTAGTATCGTTAAAAACAACCAAACCTCCGTGGCCAAGCATAGTTTTAGCTTTAGCCAAAGTTTCATATCCCATTGTTACATTAAAACTTTCTGGCGTTATGTATCCACCAAGAGGGCCACCCGCTTGTACAGCTTTAATAGGTCTTCCAGACTTAGTTCCTCCGCCATAAACATTTATAAGCTCTTCCATTGATACTCCAAATGCTTTTTCAACCAATCCGCCTCGTTTTATATCCCCAGCCAGCTGAAATGGTTGAGTGCCCTTCGATCTTCCTTCTCCAAAATTAGCATAGGATTTTGCTCCATGAGCTAAAATAAATGGAACGGATCCTAAAGTTAGTACATTATTCACAATTGTGGGCTTACCAAACATGCCGCTTACGGCCGGTATAGGAGGCTTTACTTTAACTTGGCCACGTTTACCTTCAAGGCTTTCTAGCATTGAACTTTCTTCACCACAAATATAAGCGCCAGCTCCAATTCTTACTGACAATTTAAAGTTAGTTTCCGTATCATTAATACCCTCACCTAACCAACCGGACTCTTCCATAATAATAATCGCTGATTTTAATGTACGGATGGCGTGCGGATATTCAGACCTTACATAGATATAGCCTTTATCAGCGCCAATAGCTCTTGCACCTATTATCATTCCCTCAATTAAGGAAAAAGGGTCTCCTTCCATTAACATTCTATCTGCAAATGTTCCACTGTCGCCTTCATCAGCATTTGCACATATATATTTTTGTCCATCAGGCTGAGCACAAGCAGTTTCCCACTTTATCCCAGTAGGAAACCCCGCGCCACCCCTACCTCTCAATCCTGAATCTTTTATAATATCAACAATTTGACTTGGCTTCATGCTCAATGCATTTTTTAAACCTAATAGGCCACCATTTGCCTCATAATCATTTAAGTCTAGAGGGTTAATTTTTCCAACTCTGGCAAAAGTTAATCTCTCTTGATTAGCAAAAAAAGGTATTTCTTCAGTTAAGCCATGGCAAAGGGAATGATCTCCACCTTCAAGAAAATTTGAATCAAACAAAGACTTTACATCATCAACACCAACAGGGCCATATGCAACGCGTCCTTTTAAAGTTTCTACTTCAACTAGTGGTTCAAGCCAAAGCATACCCCTCGAACCGTTTCGAATGATATTAACTTTTCCATTTGACTGCTTCAATATAGTGTTAGCTACATTATCAGCGCCAACTGATAACGCTGCAGCATCACATGGAACATAAACATTAACTATCATTGCCCCTGGACCTCTTTATTAAATTTTATCATGTTTTGTATTTCTGAGAGACTCACACGCCCATATAAATTATTATTGTATAAAACTGCTGGACCAAGAGCACAATTTCCTAGGCAAAAAATAGACTCTAAAGATACTGTATCTCCTCCATTGTCTAATTTTACCCCGTAGTAACTTTCTGCATCTCTAATCAATTCGTTAACACCTACAGCTTGACAAGCTTCAGCTCGACAAATTTTAATTACATTTTCTGCTTGCTTTTCTCTCTTAAAGTCATGGTAAAAACTGACAACTCCATGTACCTCAGCACGAGATAAATTTAAAGATTTCGATATGGTACGTAAAGCCGCATCAGATAAAAATCCTTCCTCTTTCTGAATCTCATGCAGAATTTCGAGAAGTTCATCAGATCGATCATGATGTGCAACGCAAACTTTCTTGGCGAAAGCATGTTCAATTGTATTTAAGAGTGTAGTCACTTAAAATCCTCTTTTACCTTGTTTACTAGACTATCTATATAATTTCAAAAAAAAATAAATTACAGCCCTAGATGATATATTACCATATTAGTATTTCTAATAGTAATCAAAGATTTAAGACTTTGTTCTACAACACCCAATACCACAACGATGGTTTAGTTTTATTACTAAATTTACAAGCCATTTTGATAGGGTTCTTGGTTTCTTAATAGTTTAAAATAATAAGTAGAAGTATATTTAACTTGTAACTTAGTTTCTGGTATGCACATAATTGCAATCAAGGTATTAATATTCCAATCATGGTAAGTAAAAAAATTATGCAAGAAGCCATAGACTTTGAAAATGAATGTAAATCATTAGAAAGCCTTTTAATCAAAGTAAAAAATCTTGATTACAGCACAAAGACGCAGTTTAAAACATGGACTATTTTTGATATTATAGCACATTTACATCTTTGGAATATGGCTGCCATCTGGACTCTAAATGAACCATATAAATTTGAACAGTTGATGGTTGAGGTTATGAAAGTATTTCAAGGAGGTCAAACCCATCAAAAACTGCAAAAAGAATGGTGTCAAACCTTAAAGTTAAATTCTGGAGAATGCCTTTTTGCTGCATGGCAAGAAGGTTATAAGCAAGTAGTCCAGCATTATCTAAATGCAGACCCTTTAAGACGAGTAAAATGGGGTGGTCCAGACATGTCAGTAAAAAGTTGTATAATCGCACGTCAAATGGAGACATGGGCTCACTCGCAAGCAATATTCGACGTACTTGGAATAGATAGAATTAACTCTGAAAGTCTAAAGAATATTGCTCACATCGGAGTTATCACCTATTCTTGGTCATTTAAAATAAAAGAATTAATACCTCCAAGTCCTAAACCCTATGTAAAACTCATATCTCCAAATGGAAAAATATGGGAATGGAATGAGCCACAGAATAATAACAAAATTACTGGTAATGCAGAAGAATTCTGCCAGGTAGTAACACAATGCAGGAATATTAAAGATACAAACTTAGAATGCATTGGAAGTATTGCATCAACTTGGATGACTATAGCTCAGTGTTTTGCAGGTGTTTCTGAGGTGCCCCCTGCAAAGGGAACTAGAATAAAAATCATTAATTAAAACGGAAATACATTATGAAAGCTCTAAATATTCATGAATTTAATCCATATAAAAATCAAAAGATTGAGGAGCTTCCATCACCAAAAATGAAACCGGGGCACGTACGTATATCTATCGCTTCTGCCGGCTTAAACTTTCCAGATATATTGATGGTGGAAGGAAGGTATCAAATAAAACCTCCATTTCCATTTATTCCAGGATCTGAGTGTGCAGGAACAATCATTGAGATTTCTGAAGATATAAAGGACTTAAAAGTCGGTGATAAAGTAGCGGCAATGGTCATGAACGGAGCGTTTGCAACAGAAGTTATATGTCCAGAAAGTCTAGTATGGAAAATCGGAAAAATGCCTGTTGAGAAAGCTGCTGGTTTAGCTCTTGTTTATGGAACTTCTTACTATGCTTTAAAACAAAGGGCACAATTACAAAAAGGTGAAACCTTATTAGTATTGGGAGCAGCCGGTGGTGTAGGCTTAGCCGCTGTAGAACTTGGAAAAGCAATGGGCGCCAAGGTAATTGCTGCTGCATCAACAGATGAAAAACTTAATATTTGTAAAAAGCATGGAGCTGATGAAACTATTAACTATACAAATGAAAATATTAAAACACGTGTTAAAGAGCTTGGAGGGTGCGATGTAATATACGATCCTGTAGGCGATAATTATGCTGAGCCAGCAATGCGGTCTTTAAAATGGTACGGACGGTATCTAGTGATTGGTTTTGCAGCTGGGGAAATTCCTAAAATACCCCTCAACTTAGCACTTTTAAAGTCAATTGATATTCGTGGAGTATTTTGGGGTACTTGGACTGTAAAATATCCCAAACAACATAAATCTAACATGGATGAAATATTAGCATTTTATAAGGCAGGAAAAATAAATCCACGTATTAGCAACATTTACAAACTAGAAGACTTTGCATTAGCATTTGACGAACTAACAAATAGAAAAGCCATGGGTAAAGTAGTAATAAACATGCTTTAGATTATTTGCATAGAGAGCATCCTAATAACCCATCTAACTTGCCTCAAAATTACGCATTATTTCCTTTTGAACGAAATCTCTCATTAACTCACGAAAGGGATTTCTTTCATTATTTTAAAAAGGATTTTGTATAAAAATATATGTTATCCATATTAATTTATTTAAGTTATAATAAAATTGTTAATATTTTTTAGCCTGAACTATATGAGCCTCTATAAGTTCGCCCCCTAATAACTTCATCGCCTCCACACGGTGAAGGCCTTCCTGTAAAACAAACCTATCTTTTCCAACTCGAACGTATATTGGAGTTTCCATTCCATTTTCAAGAATATTTTCGGCTAGCGGCAAAACTTTTTCTTCATTCAAGGTTCTTCTTTTTGCTGCTGGTATGTAAATTTTATCTATAGGTATATCAACTATGCGCATAATTATTACTCCTCTTTTTAAAGCTAGCGATTTAGTGCTGTTTATGCAATGAGGATAAAATGAAATATGCTTTTAAACCAATTGCTCCAGTTACTCTTCCAATCGTAAATTCTAATGAAAATTTTCCTATAAGAAGAATATATTGTGTTGGAAAAAATTATGCTGATCATATTATAGAAATGGGGGGAAACTCCAAACGTAATGAGCCTGTTTTTTTTACTAAATCACCCCAAGCTTTAATTAAAAATTATTCAAAAATTCCTTACCCGAGGAACACTACTAACTTACATTATGAAGTCGAACTCGTTGTGGCCATTGGACCTAATGGAGTTTTTGGATATTCTGTAGGACTGGACATGACCAGAAGGAACGTTCAAAAAATCGCAAAAGATAAAGGCGGTCCTTGGACACGAGCAAAAGACTTTCCCAACTCAGCAATATGTTCTGATATAACCCTCATCAATCAGGTTGAAATACAAAATGCAGAAATAAAATTATTTAAAAACAATAAAATTGTACAAAAATCTAATATTTCTAAATTAATTTGGTCTATAAACGAAATAATGTCTTATCTTGAAAATGATATGGACTTAAAACCAGGCGATCTTATCTACACAGGAACCCCCGCCGGAGTGGGGCCAGTTTTACCAGGTGATACTCTTTTAGGTCAAATAGATGGACTTGAAACAATAAATGTCAAATTTATATAAATTTTAACCAAACATAATCAGCAATATATAAATTAAAGATCCCGAAAATAACGTAACTATTGTCTTTTTTCTGTAAACATTAGACATCAAACCAACTAAAATACCGCCAAATACAACTGCGAAAAGTAAAAGCGCAACCAATTTATGGTAACTTCTCAATATCTTAGGGCCGTGACCTTTATGAATTTCCATCATTGCCTTTTGAAAATTAGGTGTAACCATTTCTGCTATAAGCTCTTTATTTGATATTTTGAAAGATACATATGGCCTTGATGTAGGACGCGTCTGAGCAGAAGATCCTCTATTTTTAAGATATTCAAAATCATGATTAACTCCAGCTGATTCTAATAAAGCTCGCACATCATCTTCAATTGTTTTACTACTAAAATCTAAACTTGCGTTCTCAGTTAATATTATAGTTTGAATATCTTGTTTTTCTCCCCCTCCTACCATGTGGAGACCACCAGTGATTGCAACTAAAATGAAAGCAGGCGCCATAAAACCTGCTACTAATAAATGAAATAATATAAGAATTTTCCTAAACTTTAAATTATCCATTATTACACCTCATAAAAGCTAGTTTCGTAATTATGATTATTATCTAATTCTTCCATAGTAGTACATAAAAAAAACCCTAATTAGAGCATCCAAGCTAAAAAATAATGAAATTATAACTTTTTAAACCATTAATGCTTGCTACACCCCAATCTTTTCGCTACTCCCGCCGACGGAGACGTGGCCGAGTGGTTGAAGGCGCTCCCCTGCTAAGGGAGTATGGGTCATAAGCCCATCGAGGGTTCGAATCCCTTCGTCTCCGCCATCAACTCAACTTAAGTAACTGATTTATGTAGTTTAATATATTGATAAACTATTAATGACCCATGTTATGACCCATGTTAGCTTTAAAAGTAGTATCTAATTAGAAGTATTCTGTGGTAAAATGGAACCACATTGGATAGCTTATGGAAGTTTTGTGATGAACTAACCCCAATAAAATGGGGCTGCTTATCTATTGTAGACTTAAGTGGATACTAAATTAGTTGATGTTTCGACCTCGTAAATGTGAAAACTACCCACTCATTCAAAACCACTAATTTTCATTAACTGGTTTCGTCCGGCCAATAGAGCTGCATCGGATTTGTTATGAGAAGTTTCTTTTGCAATTCCGAATTTGGCGCCAGCTTAGGGATTAGATCAACCAAATGGCCGTCG
>CAJQGR010000071.1 GCA_905477785.1 uncultured Hellea sp. | reverse complement strand
TCATTAACAGAAAGTATTGCTCCAACAGCTAACATGTATCGGGCTATGTTTCCATTATCAAATTTTACTGGTTCGCCATTTTCATCTTCTATAACAGCAACGGGCTGGATATCACCAGACTTAGAAGAAGCACGCCAATCAACAATAACTTTTGAAGAGATACCTGTTTCTTCATCAGTTTCGTCTTTAGCAGAAACTCCATCCACTAAATCTAGTAGACGAACCTTGCCACCCGTTTCCGTCAGAATTGGAGTTGCATATGGATCCCACTCTGCTAGGCGGTCGCCGCGCTTCACCTTAACACCTGACTTTACTAAAATACGTGAACCATAATCGACTTTATGAGTCTCAAGCTCCTTGCCATCTTTATCTACAACTGAAAACTCAATCTTACGAGACCTGACCATAAAGCTAGAACCAGTATCAATAACTTCTTTTGAGTCGTACTTGATAAAACCTTGGTTAGAGCTTTCAGTTACAGATTTATCTGAGACTGAAGCTGTTCCCCCAATATGGAAAGTTCGCATAGTAAGCTGTGTACCTGGCTCACCAATCGACTGAGCAGCGATCACTCCAACTGCTTCGCCCATATTAACTTTTATTCCTCGAGCTAAATCTCTACCATAGCAAGTTGCACAAATCCCCGTAACAGTATCACAGGTCAATGGACTTCTAGCTCGAAGATTTTGCAATCCCGACAAATCAATTTCAGCTGCTATATCTTCATCAACATAGGTATTAGCTGGATACAAAAGTTCACCATTGCGGGGATCTTGGATATCTTCAGCAAGAACTCTTCCGAGAACTCGTTCACCAAGCGAAACAACAACCTCGCCCGAGTCCACTACTGGCTTCAATTCAATACCATTTTGAGTACCACAATCCTGTTCGGTAACTATACAGTCTTGTGCAACGTCAACTAGGCGACGCGTTAGATATCCCGAATTAGCTGTTTTGAGTGCTGTATCAGCAAGACCCTTACGCGCTCCATGGGTTGAGTTAAAGTAATCCATAACAGTTAACCCCTCTTTGAAGTTAGCCGTAATAGGAGTCTCAATGATTTCTCCTGAGGGTTTAGCCATCAAGCCTCTCATACCTGCAAGTTGTTTCATCTGGTTTTTTGAACCACGCGCACCTGAATCAGCCATCATAAATATAGAGTTTATACGCTTACGTGGACGGGCAGCCTCATCCATCATAGCATCAGCAACTTTATCTGTACATTTAGACCAAGCATCTACAACTTTGTTGTATTTTTCGCCCTTTGTTATTAAACCATCGGCATATTGCTGCTCAAAATCAGAGACTAATCCCTGAGTTTCATTAACTAAGGTATATTTAGTTTCAGGTATAACCATATCGTCCTTACCAAATGAAATACCCGCATTACAGGCCTCTCTAAAGCCCAAGGACATCATTTTATCCGCAAAAATTACAGTAGCTTTCTGCCCTGCGTGACGATAGACAGTATCGATAAGTTTCCCTATTTCTTTTTTAGTTAGAATCTTATTAATAATCTCATACTTAACCATAGGATGAGATGGAAGATACTCAGCAAGCTTAAGCCTGCCAGGCGAAGTTTCAGCAACTTCATAAGTAATCGTACCATCTTCAGCAGTTACTGGAAAACGACCCTTTACCTTTGAGTGAACTGTAACGTAACCATTGTCTAAGGCAGCTTCAACCTCATCAATATTAGCAAACATCATACCTTCACCTTTTTCTCCATCTCGCATTAGCGACATATAATAAAGTCCCAGCACTATATCTTGGGATGGTACTATAATCGGTTTGCCATTAGCAGGAGATAATATGTTGTTAGTTGACATCATTAAGACACGTGCTTCAAGCTGAGCTTCGATAGACAAAGGCACATGAACAGCCATCTGGTCACCATCAAAATCAGCATTAAATGCAGCACAAACAAGTGGATGAAGACGGATTGCTTTTCCTTCTGTCAATTTAGGTTCGAATGCTTGAATTCCCAGTCTATGTAAAGTAGGCGCTCGGTTTAATAAAACTGGATGTTCTCGAATAACCTCATCAAGAATATCCCAAACCTCTGGTCGTTCTTTTTCTACAAGTTTTTTTGATTGCTTAACTGTTCCAGACAAACCTTTAGCATCCAAACGCGCGTATATGAATGGCTTAAATAACTCTAAAGCCATTTTCTTTGGAAGACCGCATTCATGAAGTTTTAATTCAGGACCAACAACTATGACTGACCGACCTGAGTAATCTACCCGCTTACCTAGTAAGTTCTGACGAAAACGTCCCTGCTTTCCCTTAAGCATATCAGACATCGACTTAAGTGGGCGTTTATTAGCACCAGTTATAACTCTTCCGCGTCGCCCGTTATCAAATAACGCATCAACAGACTCTTGGAGCATCCTCTTTTCATTTCGAATAATAATATCAGGGGCACGAAGTTCAATTAATCTCTTTAACCTATTATTTCTGTTAATTACACGACGATAAAGATCGTTAAGGTCAGAAGTTGCAAACCTACCACCATCAAGTGGTACAAGAGGCCGTAGCTCTGGCGGAATTACCGGTACTATGGTAAGCACCATCCATTCAGGCCTATTCCCAGATGTAATAAATGCTTCCAGTAACTTTAATCTTTTTGATAGTTTTTTAAGCTTCAATTCAGAACCGGTTTCTGTCATATCAAAACGAGTTCGTTCGACTTCAGCCTCTAAATCCAAATTCATCAACATATCACGAACAGCTTCAGCTCCAATCCCTGCAGTGAAACTATCTTCACCAAATTCTGCTTGAGCATCTAGGTATTCATCTTCTGATAAAATTTGACGCTCGGAGAGAGAAGTTAAACCAGGCTCAGTGACAATATAACTCTCAAAATATAGTACTCTCTCAACCTCTTTTAAGGTCATGTTTAACATAGATGAAATACGGGAAGGTAATGATTTTAAAAACCAAATATGCGCACATGGAGCTGCTAGTTCGATATGCCCCATTCTCTCTCTACGCACTCGAGTAACAGTTACTTCGACTCCACACTTCTCACATACAACGCCTTTATATTTCATTCGCTTATATTTTCCGCAGAGGCATTCGTAGTCTTTAACGGGTCCAAATATACGGGCACAGAAAAGACCATCCTTCTCAGGCTTAAATGTGCGGTAATTAATGGTTTCTGGTTTTCTGATTTCTCCAAAAGACCAACTTTGTATTTTTTCTGGAGATGCCAGGGATATACGAATGCGGTCAAAGGTAGGACCTTCTTGCGCTGGATTGAAAATGTTCATCACCTCTTGGTTCATAACTTTTTCCTCTAATTTGGCACCGGTATTAAACCTAAGCCGTTAATATTTATCTACTCGCCCAACCTATAAAGTGGTTGGAATTATTAGCCATTAGTCAATTCTATATTTAAACCAAGTGAACGTATTTCTTTAATCAGCACATTAAAGCTTTCAGGAATACCTGCTTCAAATGCATCATCACCACGAACTATAGATTCATAGACTTTTGTTCTACCCGCAACATCATCAGATTTTACTGTTAACATCTCTTGGAGCGTATAAGCAGCACCGTAAGCCTCTAATGCCCATACTTCCATTTCGCCGAAACGCTGACCACCAAATTGTGCTTTACCACCTAATGGCTGTTGAGTTACTAATGAGTAAGGCCCAATAGAGCGAGCATGAATTTTGTCATCAACCAAATGATGAAGCTTAAGCAAGTATTTGTAACCGACTGTTACCGGACGGGTAAACCTTTCTCCAGTACGCCCGTCATTCAGCACCATTTGACCGGAGCTATGCAAGCCTGCTTTTTCTAACATCTTGACAATATCAGGCTCCCTTGCACCATCAAACACTGGGGTGGCTATAGGTACGCCTCCAGTAACATTGGATGCAAGCTCTAAAATATCATCATTTTTGTCGGGTAATGAAATCTCATCTCCATAAACATTTGTTAAAGCACTCTTGAGTGCAGAAATATCATTATCAGAACGATAATTTTCAAGCGCATCGTCTATAAGCTTACCAACTCCAGCACAAGCCCAACCAAGGTGGGTTTCTAATATTTGCCCAACATTCATTCTAGAAGGAACGCCCAATGGATTAAGCACTATATCTACTGGCTGACCAGTTTCGAGGTAAGGCATATCTTCAACAGGGTTAATTTTAGATATAACACCTTTATTACCGTGACGACCAGCCATTTTATCACCCGGCTGTAGTTTTCTCTTAACGGCTACAAATACTTTAACCATCTTCATCACACCAGGTGGTAACTCATCACCCCTTTGTAACTTATCAACTTTGTCCTCAAATCTATCATCTAGACGCTTCTTAGAGGTATCATATTGTTCCTTTAAAGCTTCGAGTTCGCTGATAGCTTTTTCATCATCGATTCCAATTCTCCACCAATCTGATCGAGGTATATCACTTAAAGTTTCATCACTTACTGGTCCTTTTTTAAAGCCACGAGGTCCTGATACAGCAACTTTTCCGATTAAAGTCTTCTTAACTGAGTCATAAATTGATCTTTCTAAAATAGTAAGCTCATCATCCCTATCTTTACCTAAGAATTCGATTTCCTCTCTTTCAATCTGTAAAGCCCTTTCATCCTTATCAACACCATGACGATTAAAAACACGAACCTCAACAACCGTACCTGAGGCACCAGGAGGAAGCTTGAGAGAAGTATCACGCACATCAGAAGCTTTTTCACCAAAAATAGCACGCAAGAGCTTTTCTTCAGGCGTCATAGGACTCTCACCTTTTGGGGTAACCTTACCAACAAGAATATCTCCAGCGTGAATTTCGGCTCCTACAGCAACAATGCCAGCTTCATCTAAATTCCTCAGGGATTCTTCACCAACATTTGGGATATCTCTAGTAATTTCTTCAGGGCCCAGCTTAGTATCTCGAGCCATAACAGAAAACTCTTCAATATGTAACGAGGTGTAAACATCGTCACGAACAATTCGCTCTGAAATTAATATTGAGTCCTCAAAGTTATAGCCATTCCAGGGCATAAAGGCCACTAATACATTTTTGCCTAGAGCTAACTCGCCTAAGTCAGTAGAGGGCCCATCAGCTATTATGTCACCTATGTGAACTATATCGCCAACCTTTACTAATGGACGTTGATTAATACAGGTTGATTGATTTGAACGTTGAAATTTTAAAAGATTATATATATCTACACCTGATTTTGCTAAATTAGTTTCGCTAGTTGCACGAACTACTATTCTTTTAGCATCAACCTGCTCAACTATACCTTCTCTTTTAGCAGCAACAGTAGCACCTGAATCAAGCGCAACTACTGACTCCATACCAGTTCCAACAAGAGGGGCCTCCGCCTTCAACAACGGTACTGCCTGCCGCATCATGTTAGAACCCATTAAAGCTCTATTTGCGTCATCATTTTCTAAAAACGGAATTAAAGCCGCGGCAACAGAAACCAATTGTTTAGGACTAACATCAATAAAATCCACATCCTCGCGTGCAACTAAAGTAACATCACCATTCACACGGCAAGTAATGTATTCATTAGCTAACTCTCCATTAGAGTTTATTTCAGCATTAGCCTGCGCGATAGAAAAACGAGCTTCCTCCATAGCCGATATATAAACAACATCACCCTGAAGTTTGCCATCAGTAATCTTGCGGTAAGGACTTTCAATAAAGCCATACTTATTTACCCGCGCGTGTGTAGCTAGGGAGTTTATTAATCCAATATTTGGACCTTCTGGCGTTTCAATTGGACAAATACGTCCATAATGTGTGGGATGTACATCTCTTACCTCAAAACCAGCCCTCTCTCTAGTTAGGCCGCCTGGGCCTAAGGCTGAAAGACGACGCTTATGAGTAATTTCCGATAAAGGATTGGTCTGATCCATAAACTGGGATAATTGCGAAGAACCAAAGAACTCTCTCACGACCGCAGCAGCAGGCTTAGCATTTATTAAGTCATGCGGCATTACTGTTTCTATATCAACTGACTGCATTCGCTCTTTGATTGCACGTTCCATTCGCAACAAACCAATTCTATACTGGTTCTGCATCAACTCTCCTACAGAACGAACTCGACGATTTCCAAGGTTATCTATATCGTCAACCTGCCCAATTCCATCCTTAAGCTTAACTAAAGTATCAACTACCGCTAGCATATCTTCGCTTCGTAAAACTCGAATCTCATCAGAGCAATCAAGATCCATTCTTAAATTCATTTTGACTCTACCAACTGCAGAAAGATCATATCTTTCACTGTCAAAGAACAAAGAATTAAATAAGTCCTCTGCAGCTTCTGTGGTTGGAGGTTCACCCGGTCGCATGACTCTATAAATATCTACAAGAGCACCATCACGACTTTCATTTTTATCGGCAGCAAGTGTATTACGAATATAAGGACCAACGTTTACAAAATCTATGTTCAAGACAGATAACTCACTAATTCCCGCTTCATTTATAAGTTCGATTGTCTCTATAGATAATTCATCACCAGCTTCAGCATAAATTTGACCGGTGGTCATGTTTACAATATCTTCAGCTGCAAATCTTTCAGCCATTTCTTCATTAGAAATCAATAGATTTTTTAATCCATCATCTGACAACTTTGTAGCACCACGCTTGGTAAGTTTTCTACCCGCAGGCGCAACAACTTCGCCAGTTTTAGAATCTACCATATCCCTTGGAAGCTTAGCTCCCCTGTAATCATCAGGATTAAATGGCCTTGTCCAACCATCTTTGTTTTTGTTACGTTTAAAAGTTATTTTTTTATAGTAATGCTCAAGTATATCCTCTTTGGACATACCCAACGCATACAAGACTGAAGTTGCTGGCAATTTGCGGCGCCTATCTATTCTTGCATAAAGTATATCTTTAGCATCAAATTCAAAATCCAACCATGAACCACGGTATGGTATTATTCTTGCAGAGAATAAAAACTTACCCGAGCTATGGCCTTTACCTTTATCATGATCAAAAAAGACCCCAGGTGAACGATGCATTTGAGAAACAATTACACGCTCTGTACCATTGATAATAAATGTTCCCTTTTCTGTCATTAACGGGATATCACCCATGTAGACGTCTTGCTCTTTAATATCTTTGACAGATTTGGCTCCAGTATCATCATCAACATCAAATACTACAAGCCTCATCTTCACCTTTAAAGGTGCAGCGTAAGTAATATCCCTTTGCTGACATTCTTCCTCATCAAACTTTGGTGGCTCAAATACAAAAGATACATATTCTAAGACAGCACGCTCGGAGAAATCACGAACAGGAAAGACAGAATGAAAAACTCCATGCATTCCTTCATCTATTTCCCTTTCTTCATGTGGAATAGATTTTTGTAAGAATTGATTGTATGAGCTCTTTTGAACTTCAATGAGATTGGGCATTCTAATTACCTCTGGAATTCTTCCAAAGCTCTTACGAATCCGTTTTTTACCAGTAAACGTCAGCGACATCTGTGACACCTTTTTGTTTGAAAGTTGGTCTGCAATTCCAACTATTCTTTTAATCCTTTGGGCTATTTTATACCGTACCCACCGGTTTCACCTTTAACCTCTGGCGAAATGAGGATGCTGGGTGAAACATAAGTCTCACCCAGCAATAACCAAAAAGATTACTTTAACTCTACAGAGGCACCAGCCGCTTCAAGTTTCTCTTTAATCTCATTTGCTTCTGCTTCAGGCACGCCTTCTTTGACAGCTTTAGGTGCAGACTCAACTAGTTCTTTTGCCTCTTTGAGACCAAGACCAGTTATGGCACGAACCTCTTTAATAACAGAAATTTTATTTCCGCCAAATGAAGTCATCACAACATCAAAGTCAGTTTTTGCCTCAGCTCCACCTGCATCATCACCAGCCGCAGGGCCAGCAACAGCAACAGCAGCTGCAGCTTTAATGCCATTCTCTTCAAGAATGTCATTTAGTTCTTTTGCTTCGAGGATGGTTAAAGCCATCAGCTCATCAGCGAGTTTTTTTACATCAGCCATTTTAGCTTCCTTAAGTTAGTTTCAGTTCGATTTTGCGAGAATGATAGTTATAATTATGCCGCCGCTTTCTCTTCAATCACTTTAATAGCGCCGGAAAGAGCCGAGCCTTGTGACATAAGACGTTGAGCAACTTGAGAAGCCTGCCCTAGCAATCGCTGTGCAACCATTCCAATTAACTCTTCGCGAGATGGCAGCTTGGATAAACCAACAATACCTGAGGTATCGAATACTTCATCACCCATGAACCCACCTTTGATAGCAAATGCTTTACTATCTTTGGCGAACTCGACTGTCACCTTTGGCGCACTGATCATATCCTCAGCCCAAGCAATTGCTACGGGCCCAGTGAACATGTCACCAGCAGCTTCAAAAGGCTTACCCTTTAAAGCAATTTTCGCCAGACGATTTTTTACAACACGAATAGACGCACCCTGCTCACGCAGTTTAGCACGAAGATCCGTCATTTCCGCAACAGTCATGCCCGAGTATTCAGCCATCACTACGGATCCGGAACTATCAAAGATCTCTGAGATCTCTTTAACCTGTTCCTCTTTTTGAGAACGATCCATTTGCGGTCTCCCTGTTAATGACCCTCACACCATGCGAAGATCTTCTATTTACCAATAGCTATATATAGCAATTGGCTTTCTTCTGCCCCCCAAAGGGATTAACAGAGGATCGAACTGACGTGCTCACATAAAGTGAGGAAAATCAGTCTTAACTCTGCCTATATCGGCTATTAAGCTACTGCAATCAGTAGCACCGATAGTCTTGGACAGACCAATCAGCCAAAAGCTGACTGGTAAATATACAGGTAAACCTGTATAAATTCTTTAAAAGCCACCCTTAGGACGTAACCTCAGCAGCATCAATTTTTATTCCCGGGCCCATTGTTGAGGTGAGCGTAATACTCTTCATAAATGTACCCTTTGCACCCGATGGGCGCGCCTTAGCTATAGCTGTAAGAAATGCGTTAACATTTTCCGCTAATTTATCTTCAGCAAAACTAGCCTTGCCAACTCCAGCGTGAATTATTCCAGCTTTTTCAGCCCGAAACTCTACCGCACCGCCTTTTGCATCAGTAATCGCCTTGGTTACATCCATAGTTACAGTACCCACCTTTGGATTAGGCATCATACCTTTTGGCCCTAGAACTTTACCCAAACGCCCTACCAATGGCATCATGTCGGGAGTAGCAATAACACGTTCAAATGGCATATCACCGCTCTGAATTTGCTCCATTAAATCTTCAGCACCTACAACATCGGCACCAGCTTTTTTTGCTTCTTCAGCTTTTGCATCTTTGGCAAATACAGCTACTCGGACGCTTCGCCCTGTACCATTAGGGAGATTACACACACCTCTGACCATTTGATCAGCGTGGCGCGGGTCAACTCCAAGGTTAATTGCAAGTTCTATGGTTTCATCGAACTTAACATTTGAATTACTTTTAATAATACTGACAGCATCAAGAACTGTGTGATCCTTACTTTTGTCAAATGCAGCGTAAGCAGATTTTATTCTTTTTCCAGCCATAACTACTCTCCTGTTACTTCGTAGCCCATTGAACGGGCTGATCCAGCAATAATAAGCGCTCCTTGATCTACATCATTCGCCGACAAGTCTGCCAATTTAATTTCAGCGATTTCTCTGCATTGAGCCATAGTTACTGTTCCAGCAATTTCACGGCCCGGATGATTAGAGCCCATTTTCTTTCCTGCCATTTTCTTGAGGTAATAAGATGCAGGAGCGCTCTTTGTAACAAACGTAAATGATTTATCACCATAAACAGTAATTACGGTTGGTGTAGGCACACCTTTTTCAAGCGCTTCAGTTTTTGCATTAAACGCCTTTGCAAATTCCATTATATTAACACCTCTTTGACCTAGTGCAGGCCCTAAAGGCGGTGAAGGATTTGCAGATCCAGCAGGAATCATAAGCTTAATATAGCCAGAAATCTTCTTTGCCATTTTCCACTCCATTTGAGGCTTTTGCCTCGGTTAATTTGGCCATCACCCTCACGGTAATGACATCTGTGGGTCTGTGGTACGGTTATAATGCTGGACTTAGCACAACCTCCCACAGATATAGTACGAACTAAGTCTGTTTTTCGACTTGTAAGTAATTCAATTCAACAGGCGTCCCTTGCCCGAAGATATTTATTAGAACCTTCAAACGCGCCGCTTCTTCATCAACACTCTCGACTGTTCCATTAAAACTTTGGAAAGGCCCATCAATGACCTTAACGGTTTCGCCTATATCAAATACAATTGTTGGACGACCAGTTTCAACACCTTCTTGAATCTGACCTACAATTCTAGCCACTTCTGCATCCGAAACGGGCATCGGCTTATTGGCTGATCCCAAAAAACCAGTAACTTTTGGCGTATTTTTAACAAGGTGATAAGCGGCATCAGTTAAATCAACCTTAGCTAGAACATAACCAGGGAAAAACTTTCTTTCACTTTCTACTTTTCGTCCTTTTCTAACTTCTACTATATTCTCAGTAGGTACTAAAATTTCCTCAAAAAGATGAGACAAACCCTTTTCCTCAGACTCACGCTCTAGGGTTTCCTTCACTCTCTTTTCAAAGTTTGAATAGGCCTGTATGATATACCACTTAGCTGCCATTATGCAGAACCTCCAAGACCCAAGAATAATTTAATGATTGTTGCCAACGCCCAGTCGACAATAAAAAAGAATATACCCATTAGTATTACCATGACCATAACCAGTATTGTGGTAGTGATAGTCTCACGCGAGGTTGGCCAAACGACCTTACGGGCTTCTTGACGAACTTGTCCAACATACTTTACCGGACTTACTTTATTTTTTGCGGGCTTTATATCAGCCATTTTGATTAAACTCCAACACACTAGATTGTTAAAACTAGTACTATTTGCGAACCACTTAGCAGTTTATTCTAGAACTACAACCTTTAATGGCAGAGGCGGAGGGACTCGAACCCCCGACCCTCGGTTTTGGAGACCGATGCTCTACCAACTGAGCTACACCTCTACAATTAACTGATATGCAATAACTTAAACTCTTTCACCCTTAATTACTCAATAATTTTACCAACAACGCCAGCACCTACAGTACGACCACCTTCACGGATAGCAAAGCGAAGCTTCTCTTCCATTGCGATTGGCACAATAAGCTCAACATTAA
>CAJQGR010000070.1 GCA_905477785.1 uncultured Hellea sp. | reverse complement strand
CAAATACAGCTGTGCTCGACAATCCTCAACTTACATCTAGAATTGAGGGGGAAAAAGATCCAATACGTATAGTCTTTGATACAAACCTTCGAATCTCTGAAAATTCAAATTTGGTATTAACAGCAAAAGATGTACCTGTATGGATTTTTAGCAACATAGAATCGGGTAGTAAATTTGAACAATTAAAGAGAAATGGTGTAAGAATTATTAGAAATAATTTCTCCGCCAACATAGATTTAAATTCAGCAATGCAATTATTAAGTGAGAATGGAATTAAAACTCTTTTACTTGAGGGGGGAGGAGTTTTGGCTTCTAGTTTTTTAAAAATAAATGCAATTGATTTCATAGAGTGGTTCA
Organism: uncultured Hellea sp.; assembly: GCA_905477785.1. Lineage (GTDB taxonomy): Bacteria > Pseudomonadota > Alphaproteobacteria > Caulobacterales > Maricaulaceae > Hellea. Next base: position 3,139 of record CAJQGR010000070.1, on the reverse strand, counting down.
GGGCTCCCTTAATATTGGGCGGTGATGCAAAAAACTCTATTTCTGATTTAGAACTCATTAGTATGAACCTTGTTAATCGTTACAATCGAGTGCAACTCAATGAGTTGGGAGAAGATATTCATGAAACATATGAAAGAATAATATAATGTTTACAGGAATAATAACTGACGTTGGGGTAATAAAAGGTATAACTCGTGGAAGTGGGGGTAAGTGGGGTGACACACGTATGATTGTTACAACAAATTATCATACTGCTACAATAGATATTGGTGCTTCTATTTCACATTCCGGTGCATGTATGACAGTGACGGAAAAAGGGGATAATTGGTATTCAATAGATGTCTCGGATGAAAGTATTTCAAAAACCACTATGGGCCGATGGTCTGTGGGTACTAAAGTTAATTTAGAGAGACCCCTTACAGGTAGTTCGGAAATGGGCGGCCATTTGGTTACAGGTCATGTTGATGCTGTTGCAAAAGTGTTATCAATTGAAGAAATTTCAGGATCTCACAAAATAAGCTTTATGGTGCCTGATGAAATATCATTTGGAATTGCCGCAAAAGGATCAATTACAATAGATGGTATATCACTTACAATTAACAACGTTAAAAATAATATTTTTGATGTTAATATAATTCCTCATACATGGAATGTTACGACAATTAAAGATTTGCAGTTAGGCATGGAGGTAAATATAGAAATAGATCTTATAGCCAGGTATTTAGCCCGTTATTTCGAAAATAAGAAAGCCTAGAATGTCAAATTTGAGATCAAATAAAACTAACCCCAAAGGATCATACAATTTGGCATCACCAGAAGAGATAATTGATGATGCTCGTAATGGTAGAATGTATATATTGGTTGATGCAGAAGATAGAGAAAATGAAGGTGACCTTATCATACCTGCGCAATTCGCTACTCCTGATGCTATAAATTTTATGGTGAAATATGGACGTGGGTTGGTTTGCCTAGCAATTGATAATTCTAAAGCAGAAGTTTTAGGGCTTTCGAATATGTCGGCTGATAATAGATCTAGATTTGAAACTGCCTTTACTCAATCAATTGAAGCTAGAGAAGGTGTAACTACTGGTATAAGCGCCGGAGATCGTTCTCATACTATTCAAACAGCAATAGATCCTCAAAGCCGCGCGGATGATATAGTTTCACCGGGTCATATGTTCCCTATTATTGCAAAAGATGGTGGTGTATTAGTTCGCACTGGTCATACAGAGGCTTCCGTAGATATATCAAGAATGGCAGGTTTAAATCCATCCGCTGTTATATGTGAAATAATGAATGATGATGGTACAATGGCCCGATTAGATGATCTTGTTTTATTTGCGAAGCTTCATGGACTAAAAATTGGCACTATCGAAGATCTAGTAGCTTACAGAATGAAAAAAGACCACTTTATAAAACATATTGCTACATCAAATTTCACTTCCCAAAATGGCGATAAATTTAAAATTCATGTTTATAGAAACTTTTTGGACGGAAAAGAACATGTAGCATTATCTAAAGGCTCAGCAGAAAATGGAAAAGAAAGTTTAGTACGCGTTCATAAAGTCGATTTTGCAGGTGATATTCTATATGAAGCAAGTGATAGATCGGGATTAATCTGGGATGCAATGAAACAATTAGCACAAAATGATGGTCATTCAGTTTTGGTTTTAATACGCGAAGGATCAATTGATACATTGCTTGAACGTCTTGGTGCTCAACAAGTTGTCATTGATTCCAAAGAACAAAATATCCGTGAATATGGTGTTGGTGCGCAAATTTTAGTAGATCAAGGCGTCCGTAAAATGCGATTAATAACTAATAAAATGCCAAAACTCATCGGTTTAGAGGCTTATGACATTGAGCTGGCAGGTATTACGCCGTTATTAAATAGTGGAAGATAATATGAGAATACTTATTATTGAAGCTCGTTACTACGAAGATATATCTAATGCTCTCCTAGAAGGAGCTTTAGATGCATTGAAAAAAAACAAATTTCTTGACATTACAACAATCACTGTTCCAGGTGCATTGGAAATACCACATGTAATTTCAATGGCTGAAAGAGAAAATTCCGGATATGATGGTTATATTGCTTTGGGCTGTGTTATACGTGGTGAAACCACTCACTATGATTATGTTTGTTCTGAAAGCGCTAGAGCATTGATGGATTTGGCTATAAATAATCAACTTGCTATTGGTAATGGTATAATAACTGTTGAGAACTATGATCAAGCTTTCGCTAGAGCTGATTTAAAAAAGAAAAATAAAGGTGGTTTTGCTGCAGAGACAGTTTTACGAATGATAGCCATTAAGGATGGTATGAAAGCAAAAAATGTCTAAATCAATTTTTCTAGTTAGACGCGCTTCTCGGCTTGCGTCAATACAAGCGTTGTATCAGATGGATATTGGCGGTGGACTATCAACATCTGTGGTTAGGGAGTTCATTGATCATAGATTCGATATAGAAAACATAGATAGTAAATCAAAAGTCGATGAGTTGTTTTTTGTTGAGCTAGTAGAGGGCGTAGCCAAAAAGCAAGAATTCATAGATAAAATTCTTTCGGATAAACTTTCAAAAGCCTGGCCACTTTATCTATTAGACGCTACTGTAAGGGCAATCTTAAGATCTGCTTGCTTTGAAATTGAATTTAGACCTGATGTCCCTGCATTGGTAATTATAGACCAGTATGTTTCAATTGCTGCAGATTTCTTTGAGGGTAAAGAGATAGGGTTTATCAACGGAACATTAGAATCAATGGCGAAGACAGTCAGAAAATCTGAGTTTGGTTTGATTGGTGAATGAATTTGAATTTATAGAAGAATATCTTGCACCTCTTGCAAGCCTTGGTGGATTAGGGCTTAAGGATGATGCCGCAATATTAAAACCACGCTCAGATATGGACCTTATATTCACCAAAGATACAATGGTTGAAGGGGTTCATTTTTTTAAAGATGACTTTGGATCTTCATTATCCAGTAAACTATTAAGGGTTAATTTATCTGATTTAGCAGCAAAAGGTGCTTCTCCTATTGGATATTTATTGTCAGTTGCATTACCTAAAACGACAGATGAAATATTTTTCAAAAATTTCAGCTCTGGTCTTAAAGAAGTACAAGATCTTTTTGACTTTAAACT
>CAJQGR010000069.1 GCA_905477785.1 uncultured Hellea sp. | reverse complement strand
ATGCTTATGCAGGCATATGCCAATTACCGCTCTACTGACTATGAAGAATCTATTGTTTCTGCTCAACGGTTTATAGGACTACACCCGGGTAGTGATAGCACTCCTTATGCATATTATTTGATTGCGATGAATTATTATGACCAGATATATGATGTGGGAAGAGATCAAGAGACAACAGTAAATGCTGAAGCAGCTTTGCAGCAGGTAGTACGACGATACCCAAGTAGTGATTATGCGAGAGATGCTCGACTTAAGTTAGAGTTAACCCATGATCATTTAGCGGGTAAGGAGATGACCATAGGTCGCTATTATCTCAAAGAAAATCAACATCTTGCTGCTATTGGAAGATTTAAAAATGTTGTTAAAAATTATGAAACAACATCTCAGGCAGAAGAAGCCCTGCATAGATTAGTTGAGGCCTATGTTTCTTTAGGAATTATAAGTGAAGCTAAATTAGTTGGATCAGTTTTAGGGTATAACTACCCATCAGGTGAATGGTATCAAGACAGTTATAATTTATTAGAGGAGTACGGTGTTAATCTAGATGACGAAATCAAAAAGCCGCGTGATAAAGGTTATTGGAGTCGTCTTATAGAACGCCTTTTTTAAGGCAAATGCTTAATAGCTTATCTATTCGTAATATTGTTTTAATTGATACTTTAGATATTGATTTTAACTTTGGCTTAACAGCCATAACTGGTGAAACTGGGGCAGGAAAATCAATTATTATTGATGCATTATGTCTGGCTACAGGTTCGCGCACTGACCGTAATTTAGTAAGGGTGGGTGCGGATAAATCTCAATGCATAGCAAATTTCTCTTTATCTAAGAGCATGGAAGTAATTTTATCGAATAATGATATTGATTTTGATGTAAATGATGGCCTGACTTTACGCAGAACTCTTACTAAAGATGGAAGGAGTAAAGCTTTCATAAATGATCAAGCAGTTGGTGGAAAGCTGCTTGCTTCAATTGGTAATTCGTTATTGGAAATACATGGTCAACATGATGAAAGGGGGCTAATGAATTCTGCTACACACTTAACTTTACTGGACACTTATGCTGGACATAAAAACTTACTTAATGATTGTAAAAATTCATATTTAGTTATGGTTGAAATGAATAAAAAGTTGGAAAAATTAAAAGAAATAAAATCTAAAAATACAAATGATAAAGAATATATAGAGTACTCTATTGAAGAATTAAATAACTTGAATCCAAAAATTGATGAGGAACAAAAATTAGCAGCAAGTAGACGAATTTTGCAAGGTTCTGAAGAAGTACTTAAAGAATTAAATGCTGTTAAGGTTGTACTTGATGATGATGGAATATTTGAGTCAGCGGTTTCAAGCAGTATTAATCGTATCGAAAATTTATATAATAAATTTGACAATGAAAGCAGCGATGAAGTGTCTGCTTTAAAAATGGCTGTTAAAGCTCTTGAGTCATCTATGCTTGAAAAGCAAGAGGCATTATCGGAAGTAAATAGTGCATTAGACTTATTTGTACCTGAACCACAAAAGCTCAATGATATTGAACAACGCTTATTTGCATTAAGAGCGGCTGCTCGTAAGTATAAATGTCATGTTAATCAACTAATTCAAGTTCGTGAAAGTCTTTATACACAAATCTCAGAAATTGAGTCAGTAGAAGTTGATTTTAAAAACGCTTTAAAGAAATCTGAAGAGTCTAGACTGATTTTTAATAAAGCATCTAACATACTAAGTAAGTCTCGACATAAATTTGCTAAATTACTAGATATTGCAGTCCAAGCAGAATTAGAGCCTTTAAGAATGAATGGTGCTAAATTTTTTACTAAAGTTGATTTTGCAGATTTTTCTTCTACCGGAAAAGATAAAGTACAATTTTTAGTTTCAACAAATCCTGGTGCACCTGAGGCGCCACTTAATAAAATAGCATCAGGTGGTGAAATGTCCCGCTTCGCCTTAGCGATAAAAGTGGCTCTTGCCAGTGAAAATGACGCGGTAATGGTATTTGATGAAGTTGATCAAGGTATAGGGGGAGCTGTTGCTAATGCAGTTGGAGAGCGACTGTCAAAACTTTCTAAAACTAATCAGATCTTCGTAGTGACACATAGTCCGCAAGTAGCAGCAAAGGCTGATAGTCAATACAAAATAGAAAAATCAACTTTTGATACATTAACTAAAACTAGTCTAAGGTTAATTTCAAATGAAGACCGAGAAGAAGAAATTGCTCGTATGCTTTCAGGTAAGGCTGTTACTAATGAAGCACGTGCCGCAGCTAAAAAACTTTTAAATTCATGAGTAATGATAGTATCAAAAATCGTATAAGTACTCTTATAAGTCAAATAAGAGAAGCTGATATTGATTATTATCAAGATGATAGACCAAAATTAACCGACTCTGATTATGACAAACTAAGACTAGAGCTTATTAATCTAGAAAAAATGTACCCTGAATTAGTATTGGCAAATAGTCCAACAAATTCTGTTGGTGCGAAACCCTCAAATAAATTTGGAAAAATAAAACATTCAATACCTATGTTATCTTTGGATAATGCCTTTGATAATGATGATGTTATTGATTTTTGTTTAAGGGTAAAAAAATTTCTATCAATCAATAATGACTACAATCTTGCATTCACATCTGAACCAAAGATAGATGGTCTTTCTGCTTCCTTAAGATACGAAAATGGAAAATTAGTTAGTGGTGCAACTCGCGGTGACGGAACAATCGGTGAAGATGTAACAGCTAATTTATCAACTTTAAGAAATATTCCACTCATTCTTAAGGGTAATGATTGGCCTGATGTAATAGAGGTAAGAGGGGAGGTATATATTTCTCATAAGGATTTTAAAATAATGAATACTAAACAATTAAGTTTAGGAAAAGATATATATAAAAACCCTCGAAATGCTGCAGCAGGATCCTTAAGGCAAATTGACCCAAAAATAACAGCTCAAAGGCCGTTGAAGTTTTTTGCTTATGCTTGGGGAGAAGTAAGTCATTTGACTGCTAATACTCAAATTGAATTTATTAAATTATTATCAAAATGGGGGTTTCAAGTAAATCCTGAAGTTAAACTACATTCTAACCCGCAAAAAATGATAGCTCATTATAACGAAATTTCTAACATCCGTTCCAATTTAGGATATGATATTGATGGTGTAGTATATAAGGTAAATGATTTGTTGCTTCAAAAGCGTTTAGGTTTTGTTACTAGAGCTCCAAGATGGGCAATTGCTCATAAATTCCCAGCAGAAAAAGCAAATACATCACTTAAGCAAATAGATATTCAAGTGGGCCGAACTGGAGCGCTAACACCAGTAGCACGCTTGGAGCCAATAACAATAGGTGGGGTTGTTGTCTCAAATGCAACTTTGCATAATGAAGATGAAATAGAACGACTAAATGTGAAACCAGGCGATGTTGTGGAAGTTCAGAGGGCAGGAGATGTGATACCTCAAGTTGTACGAGTAATTAAATCAAGTAATGGCCCAAGGTTTAATATTCCAAAAGAATGCCCAGTTTGCGGCTCTATTGCTAATAGAGATACTGACTTAGTTACTGGTAAAATGGATGCAGTCCGCAGGTGTACAAATGGGTTCAACTGTTCGGCACAGGCTATAGAAAGAATTAAGCATTTTGTATCAAGAAGAGCATTTGATATTGATGGTTTAGGAGCCAAACAAATTGAATTTTTTTATAAAAACAATTTAATAAATGAACCAGCAGATATTTTTTCTATCGAAGCGCGAAACAAATTTATTGATTTAGAGAAATTCGAAGGATGGGGCTTAATCAGCGTGGATAATCTTTTTAATGCCATTAATGAAAAAAGAACTATTGAGTTTTCTAGATTACTTTATGCCCTAGGTATTCGTCATATCGGACATGGTAATGCTGTTATCATAGGTAGGCATTATTTATCCTGGTCAAAAATGCTTATAGCTTTGAAAAGTGCCATAGATTACAAGGGCGAACAATGGGATGATTTACTTTCTATTGACGGGATGGGAAATGCTGCTGCCACATCTTTAGTTAATTTTTTTAATGATTCAGTAAATATTTCCATCGTAAATAATTTATTAAATTTTATAGTTGTCCAAGATACATTAGAACCATCTGTAAACTCTAAAATATCAGGAAAAATAATAGTATTTACTGGAAAATTTGATAAATTTTCTAGAGATGAAGCTAAATCCAGAGCCCAACTATTAGGTGCTAAAGTGTCAGGAAGTGTGTCTACAAAAACTAATATTTTAATTTATGGTCCTGGTGCTGGATCCAAATATAAGAAAGCTAAAGAATTAGGTATCACTATAATGACAGAAGACGAGTGGATTGAGTTTCTAAATCTATAAAATCAAATCTTTTATAGAATATGAATTTAATAATATTTTTAAGTTTAACTTAAATATTGTTTATTTAAATAATCTAGAACTACAAAGTATATTGTGAAATTATGTATAAATATTTTTTATTATCATCCTTATTCTTACTTAATTCATGTACGATTTACCCCAATCACAATCAGTATTTTAATACCAAAGCTAACATATCAAATAATATTTATATGCCATATAATGAATTGGGTAAGGCAGAATCTAAGATTAATTCTTTAATAGAAATTATTAAAGCCCAGCAAAAATATGGCTTGATAGTTTTTGGAGCTAATTGGTGTCATGACAGTCGTTCATTCGCAACTACTTTAAATAGTTCTCGATTTAAAAAACTCTTAAAAAATAACTATGAGATCGTATATATTGATGTAGGTGATAAGGATAAAAATATAAATTTAATCAGAAAATATGGAGTCAAAGGTGAATTTGGAACACCTACAGTATTTGTTATTGATTCAAATGGTAATGTTTTAAATTTAGATACTGCGGTCTATTGGCGGAATGCACATAGTATTGATGATGACTATAAATATGATTACCTTAAGTCATTTATAGAATAAATATTATAATTAAAGTTTAAATTGACGTCCTTTTATTATAGAATTTTTACCATACTTATTGCGAATACTGTCAGTAACTCGTTCAGCTTTTCTACGTTTTACAGCCATAGGGTCGAGCAGACTTCCATGATCTCCTAATGGTTCACTTAGATTTGAGATTGAGACCCCAATGAGCCGGAATTTCTGACCCTTTGCTTCGTTTTCTAGCATAGGTAAGCAGTTATCAAATATTGCATCTGTTAATTGTATAGCTTGAGGTAATGTCTTTCTTCTAGTTATAGTTTTGAAGTTTCTAGTCTTTAACTTTAGGGTGATAGTATACCCTGCCAAGTTTAGTCTCTTAATTCTATCGGCTGTAGATAAAGACACGTTCCACAGTAAATTACTCAGTGTATCTAAACAACTTATGTCACTATTAAAAGTTGTCTCTGAGGATATAGATTTACGTTTTTTGTGGCTTTTAACTGCACGTTTGTCTTCAGCTCTTGCAAGTTGCGCAATGCGTAAGCCAGCATCACCAAATTGTAAAAACATTTCTTTATCAGTCCAGGCCCTAATATCTGATATTTTATTAATACCTACTTTCATAAGTTTATTTCTAAAAGATGGCCCAACTCCATAAATAAAACTAACTGGTTTATCGGAAAGGAAGTTTACTGCCTCATCCTTTCCGATTATTGCAAAACCATTTGGTTTGTTAAGATCTGAAGCTGTTTTTGCTAAGAATTTATTATAAGATAATCCAACCGAAACAGTAATTCCTACTCTATTCATAATTTTATTCTGAAGATTTACTAAAATTTGACAGGGGTCCATTTTATGGATCTTTCTTGTCCCTTTTAAATCTAAAAATGCCTCGTCAATTGAAAGCGGTTCAACTAAAGGTGTGAGATCTTGCATCATATTTTTAATCTCTAAACCCACTTTCTTATATTTGTTCATATTTCCTGATAGAACAACTGCATCAGGACATAATTTTAATGCCTGGTACATTGGCATTGCAGACCGAACACCAAAAACACGAGCATTGTAGCAAGCAGCAGAGACTACTCCACGTCTTGCTCCTCCAACTATTACGGGTTTATCACGTATTTCAGGATTATCCCTTTTTTCAATTGAGCAAAAAAATGAGTCGCAATCAATGTGTGCAATATTTAAGGTTTTTATTTCTTTATGGCTTAAAATATTAAATGAATTGCACGAAAAACATTTCTTGAATTTTGAATACATGCCACAATCACGACAAAGACTATAGGTGACATCCATATTTTCTAAACTTTTTATTATTAAGAGTTTTCTCTTTATTTAACTGAACTGGTTTAGCTATTAATGTGATCGTAATTGAGTATTTATAAAAATAAAGATTTAATTTTAATAATAATTGATTAATTAAAACTATGATAAAAGAAAATATGAAAAAAATACTCATAGTTGAAGATAATGAATTAAATATGAAGCTCTTTAATGATCTTTTAGAGACAAGTGGGTATGAAACGCAACAAACACGTGAAGGACTTAAAGCAATTGATATTGCTAGAAAATTTTTACCCGACTTAATATTAATGGATATACAATTACCTGAAGTTTCAGGCCTTGAAGTTGCAAAATGGATCAAAGATGATGAAGAGTTAGCAGCTATTCCAATAGTAGCTATAACTGCTTTTGCGATGAAGGGCGATAAAGAAAGAATACTTGAAGGAGGGTGTGAAGCTTATCTATCTAAGCCCATATCGATAACAATATTTTTAGATACTATAAAAAGTTTGGTGAAATAAGTTAAAAAACATAAAAATTATTTATTTAATCTTACCTTCTTTGAAGTCTACATGTTTTCTAACAACTGGGTCATATTTCTTTTTGACCATTTTTTCTGTCATTGTTCTAGAGTTCTTTTTTGTAACGTAAAAGTAGCCAGTACCAGCTGTACTATTTAAACGAATTTTGATTGTGGTTGGCTTCGCCATTGAACTAGTACCTCTTATTATTGTGAATGCGCAATTAGTTTAGTTAATGCGTTATGTCAACACGCCAATTTACGCTTTTGGATAGGTATCAGTGATGAATTTACCACTTTCGTTACGTGAGAAAAATATATAAGGTGGAGGTGATTTATAATTTAAATACTCCTCTAAAACTTTTAACATCATTTTGGTAGCACGTTGGAGGTTTAGTTCCCAAATTTGCTCAAGGGTAAACCAGGCTACGTCTTGTAATTCAGCCGTATCAGAAATGTCAGGAATTTTCTGTGTTTTGATATTTTTTATAAAAAACCATGCATCAAACCTTTTATGTCTATGAGGAGGGGTTATGGCTCTTCCAAATACTTCAATACCGTCTAAGCTTGGCGTAATACCAGCTTTTTGAAAGTCATTCCAAGTGGATTTAGAAGTTGTATTTTTAGATTCATTTTTACCAATCATTAAAGAAGTTTCTTCATATGTCTCTCGTATTGAAGCTAACACTAAAGCTCTAGCTTTGCGAGCAGTGAATGCTGTTTCCAATATCATTTCTGTACGCTTTGAAAGCTCTCCTGTATATTTTACATAACTATCACATCTATCAACCCTTCCTCCAGGAAATACATAAACACTAGGCATAAAGTCATGTTTTATGGATCTTTTTCCCATAAGTATTTTTGGATTATTTCTTGGTCCATGAATTAATACTATGGTAGATGCTAATCGAGGGCGAGGTGCGCGATCTAAAATTTTACGCTTACTTAGTTCTGATTTTGTTAATTTTGAAGACCCAAGAGATGTACTTAAATGTTTTATCACCTTTTGTTTCTCCGGCGGTTTCGTTTTGGGTAATTATCTCGACGAAAATTATGAACTTTAGGTATTGATCCCTTATCAGGTTTGGAATGCATTTCAAAAACCAAACCTCCAGTTACTGGTGTTGCTTCTATTAGTTTTGCTTTTATTTGTCTTCCAAACTTATAAGTGTCACCGCTGTCACTTCCTATTAGAGACTTTCTTTTTTCATCAAGTATAAAGTATTCACGTCCAAGACTCCTGCAAGGTATTAATCCATCTGCTCCCGTTTCATCTAATGTAATGAAAAGTCCAAATTTTGTGACACCAGTTATACGAGCATTAAATATTACGCCAACCTGCTTCTCTAAGTATGTTGCAATATACCTATCCTTTGAGTCACGTTCAGCAGCCATTGCTCGCCTTTCAGTGTTTGATATGTGTTCTGCAGTTTCTTTTAAACGAGATATTTCACTTTTTGTTGACCCATCTTCACCTAAATCAAAAGCATTTATAAGTGCACGGTGAACCAATAAATCTGAGTATCTTCGAATAGGAGAGGTAAAATGAGTATAGTGAGTTAAATTTAGTCCAAAGTGCCCTTTTAGCTCTGCATCATAGACTGCTTGGCTCTGGCTGCGGAGAACTGCCATACTTACACTTTCTGATAGACCTTTTATTTCTGCTTTTTTCAATAATTTATTTAGTTTTTGTGTAGTTGTACGTTCCCCTAATGATAGTTTTAAATCTAATACTGACAAATAATCTGCTAAGCCTTTTAGTTTTTCATTTTTTGGCGCTTCGTGAAGGCGTGATAAAGTAGCAATATTTTTTTCTGCTAAAGACTCTGCTGCTGCAACATTAGCCTGTATCATAAACTCTTCTACTAATTTATGGGCATCAAATCTTTCTTTAATAGTGATGTTTGAGACGTTACCTTTTTCATCGATATGAACCTTTCGTTCGGGTAATTCTATATTAAGTGGGGCTCTGTTTTCTCGTGCTTTTTTAATGGACGTATATGCCCCAAAGATATTTTGTATGGCTTCATTAACCATTGGTGACTGATCTATATAATTATTTTTATGAAGTTCTTGGGCTTGTGCATATGTTAAGCGAGCATTAGATCGCATGATCCCTCTGTGAAAGCAGTGGGAAACTTTTACTCCATTTTTATTGAATATAATATTAACTGCTATGCAGGCCCTGTCTTCATTGGGTTTTAAAGAACATAAGTCAGAGGAAAGTATATGTGGTAGCATAGGCTCAACTGTGTCAGGTAAGTAAACTGAATTTCCTTTTAAACGTGCTGTTATGTCCAAGGGACTATCTGGTGTTACGTAAGCTGCTACGTCAGCAATGGCGACCCAAACATCCCAGCCTCCATTTTCTGTTGGCTTTGCTGTTATTGCATCATCAAAATCTTTAGCATCATCTGGATCTATTGTGATTAGATTTAAATGCCTTAAGTCAATATGATTCTTTGAAACTCCAGGCAACCTAAGAGCTTTAGCTTGACTTATAACATCCTCTGAGAAGCCCATTGGAACATTATGTTCATATAATGAAATTAAAGATGCAGTATTCCCTTTTTGCGCAGAACCAATAAATTCGATAATTTCTGCAAGTCGTGTGTCTTTAATATTTCTACGTGACGATTGAAACCATACAAGGTCATTTAAATTTGCTTTACTAGGAACCTTGATTGGTTTGTAAACGTGACGAGATTTTTTACTCACGGGCTGTATTATCCAACCTCTACCATTTTGCATTAAAACGCCGAGTTGCTTAGATGGTCCATTGCCTAAACGTTTTATAACTTGTCCAATTATGATGCCATCTATTTCTTTTATTCGGCAAAGTGCGCGTGAACCAACACCGACTGTAGCTTTGTTATATGATTTCGCCCTGATGCCAGAAGAGCTTTCCCTAATAATAATTTGTGGTGGAGGTAGTTTTTTTTCCCATATTTCAGGTTTACCAAGCATATCTCCATGCTCATCTATCTCTATAATTTGGATTACCATTACTCCTGATAAATCAGCTGTTTTCTTAAATGTTTTGTTTTTAGATTTATCTAAAATACCATTTTCTACCATATCATTTAATAATTGCCTCAAGAGTCGCCTGTCAGGACCTTTAATTTTTAGTAATCTTGCTAATGCTTTATTGTCATACCTGTCAGGGTGTTCGCTGACGGCTTTTAAGATGCTGTCGCGGCTTAACTCCATAATAAATTTTATCCCGTTAACATTTTCTTGATATGCTTATTTTTTTTGGTTGCTTTTTTTCTTTTTTGTAGCTGGTTTTTTTTTTGGACTTTTCGAAATTTTAGCATTTATATATTCCAAAGCTGTTTCTAAAGTTATGTCTTCTGGATTTTTGTTTTTTGGTAAGGTTGCATTTATTTTTTCATATTTGATATATGGTCCATAGCGTCCAGACATAATTGTAATTGCTTTATTACTTTCGGGGTGCTTACCTAGGTCTTTTAATACAGTTGCACTGTTAGCTCTTCGACCTGGATTGGCAATTTTGTCAGCAATTAATTCAACTGCTCTGTTCATTCCTAAATTAAACATATCTTCTGGATCTTTTAAACTAACGTAGGTTTTATTGTGCTTAATATAGGGTCCAAATCTCCCTAAAGCTGAAATAATCTGGTTTCCATCTTCTGGGTGTTCTCCGATTTTTCTTGGTAAGTTAATTAAGCGCAAACCTTTATCTAAATCCATCAAATCGTAGGGCCAACTTTTAGGTAAACTTGTACGTTTAGGTTTTTTATCAGTTTCCATTTCAACATAAGGTCCATAACGACCAGATTTTAAAACAATATCAGCACCATTATCTGGATGTTGCCCCAAAAGTTTGTCTTCGGTTGGAATCCTTATATCCTCGCCGCCGAAAGGTCTTGTGAATTTACATTCAGGGTAGTTCGAGCACCCGACAAATGCTCCAAATTTTCCTAGTTTGAGACTGAGTTTGCCATCTTCACATGAATTACATTTTCGTGGGTCTACTCCATCTTCCCTATTAGGAAATACTGATGAACGAAGTGCATCATTTAAAGCATCTAATACATTGGTTACCCTAAGGTCTTTAGTTTCATCAACTGAACTAGAGAATTCATTCCAAAATTCTCTTAGTAAAATCTTCCAGTTTAAATTTCCCGCAGATACTTTATCAAGATTTTCTTCTAATTTAGCAGTATAGTCATATTGAACATATTTTCCAAAAAAGTTTTCAAGAAAAGCTGAAAGTAATCGTCCTTTATCTACTGGAGTAAAACGCCTATTATCTAGGCTGACATATCCCCGATCTTGAAGTACTTTTAGAATGGAGGCATAGGTTGATGGCCTACCAATTCCTAATTCTTCCATTTTCTTCACAATACTCGCTTCTGAGTATCGAGGAGGCGGCTGGGTAAAATGCTGATCAGCTTTTACATCAATAGCCTTTACTTCATCATTTATTGCTAATGGAGGTAAAAGAGTATTTGACTGACTATCTGTTTCTTCTGCGGTCATCGGCTTTGTTTCTTCATAAAGTCTCAAAAAGCCATCAAATTTAACTATTTGACCTGTTGACCTTAATGCCACAGAATTTTTTTTGTCTTCCATTTGGATAGTAGTGCGCTCAAGTTTTGCTGCCGACATTTGTGATGCCATGGTGCGCTTCCAAATTAACTCATATAGTTTTTTCATATCCCCTGAAAGCGATAAGCTTTCGGGGGTCCTTGAAAAACTTGTTGGGCGTATAGCTTCGTGAGCTTCTTGAGCATTTTTTGCTTTTGTTTTATAAACTCTATGTTGACCAGGTAGATATTTTTCTCCAAAATTTTCTTCTATACTAGCTCTACAATCGCTTATTGCTTCACCAATCATCGATATTCCATCTGTACGCATATAAGTTATTAGGCCAGTCGTTTCTCCGCCTATATCGACACCTTCATACAACATTTGAGCGGTTCGCATTGTTTGAGTTGCAGAAAATCCTAATTTACGTGATGCTTCTTGTTGAAGCGTTGATGTCATGAATGGAGCTTGAGGATTACGTGCTATAGGTTTACTTTCAATTGAAGTAACACTTAGTTTCGAAGAAGCCAAGGCATCTTTGGCTTTTAAGGCTTGTTCTTTGTTTACTAAAGAAAATTTTTCTAATTTTTTTTCATCTAGAGCTACAAGTCTAGCTGGAAAATTGTTTCCTTTTGAGTTTTCTATTATTGCATTAATAGACCAATACTCTTTTGGATCAAATTTTTCGATTTCGGTTTCCCGTTCACAAATTAAACGAAGAGCAACGGATTGAACTCTTCCTGCAGATCTGGCGCCTGGTAGCTTCCGCCATAGTATTGGTGATAATGTGAACCCAACAAGATAATCAAGAGCTCTTCTTGCTAGATAAGCTTCAACAAGTTCCATATCGAGTTGCCGTGGTTTAGCAATAGCTTCAATAACTGATTTTTTTGTTATTGCATTAAAAACAACACGCTCAATCGTTTTGCCTTTGAGCAGATTTTTTTTACCGGATAAAACATCTAGTAAATGCCATGAAATTGCCTCTCCCTCTCTGTCTGGGTCAGTAGCTAGTATAAGTTTGTTCGCCTTTTTGAGGGAAATTTCTATATCTTTTACCCGTTTTTTTGACTGGGTATCAATTGACCAAGACATTTTAAATTCATTGTTAGGGTCTACCGATCCATTCTTACTAGGCAGATCACGTATATGCCCAAAACTTGCTAGAACTTCATAATTTTTACCTAAGTATTTTTCTATAGTTTTAGCTTTTGCGGGCGACTCAACAATGACAAGATTCATGAGTGTGACCTCTTATTTGTGTAGTGTATTATTTTTAGGACGTACTTTAATATACATTTATTTGTGCGTTTGGGCGATGACTTTAAAATTGTCAACCATTTCAATTAATTGTTTTAATTTAGTGTTTGTTGAATTTATGCGAATTCGTTGCAATCAAATTTTGTGATTTCTTACTTTCCAAACCTACTTTCTGTTCCATTAGCGATACGAATAATGTTCTCTATGTGTCGGATAATAATAACAATAGTTAAAATTCCAGATACTATTGCGAGATTAGAGTTATTAAAAAACAATGCGGTCAGTGGTGTTAAAATTGCTGCTATAATAGCAGAAAGAGAAGATATTCTTGATATTAAGGCAACTATTAGCCAAACTAATGCCATTAATATTCCAATTATCCAGCATGATGCTAGAAGGAAACCAAAAAAAGTAGCTACACCTTTTCCGCCTTTAAATTTTAGCCATACTGGGTAGCAATGTCCAATTAATGCTGATCCACCAGCTATTAATCCAAAACTTCCACCATAGAAATAATCAAAAATTAAAAAAGCTATTGCAGCTTTAGATCCATCTAAAAATAAAGTCAGTATTGCAATACTTTTATAGCCAGTCCTTAGAACGTTAGTTGCACCTATATTTCCAGACCCAATTTTACGTATATCACCTTTTCCATTGAGGTGAACTATAATGAAGCCAAATGGGATTGATCCTAATAAGTAGCCTACTAAAATAGTAATAAGAATTTGCATTTTATGCTCGTATATTTCTTAATTACTTGAGTCAAATACAAGCTTTCCTTTGCATATGGTTTTTATATTTCTTCCAGTCATTAACCTTCCATCGAAAGGTGTGTTTTTTGATTTCGATAGTAAACTCTTACCTTTACATACCCAAGGGGCATTAGGATCAAATATTATAAGATCTGCAGGTGCTGACTTTTTTATTCTTCCACTTTTTAGGCCTAAGAGGGAAGCAGGATTGCAAGTTAAAGTTGCAAGAAAATTCATCAAGTTTAGTTGTTTGTCTGCAACTAATGACAGACCTGCTGCTAGAAGTGTTTCAAGCCCTATGGCACCTGAAGCTGCTTGGGAGTAAGGTAAACGTTTTTCTCCTGCTGGACGAGGATCGTGAGATGAAACTATTACGTCTATGGTTCCATCATTAATACCATTTAGTAAATCTAGTCGGTCGGACTCCTCTCTTAATGGTGGGTCTAATTTAGCGAATGTTCGATAGTCACCAATATCTTTTTCATTTAAACTTAAATGATTAATACTAACTGAACATGAAATATTAGAATATTTGAGTTTAGCTTGTTTAATTGCAATTAATGACTCTGAAGCTGAAATTAAATCTATCAATAATTTCCCACCTGTGAGCTCTGCAAGGGCTATATCGCGCTCTACTATAATGCGCTCAGAAACTGAAGGAGATGATGGAAGTCCTAAGCGTAGTGAGAAATCACTTTCATGAGCAGCTGTGTTAATACTTAATGAACTCTCGATAGGTCGATTAGATATTAAACAATCAAAATTACTAGAGTAAGACAATAGTCTTCTCATTGTTTGAGCGCTTTTAATTGGTAATGCTCCATTTGAAAACATTACTGCGCCAGCTTCTGACATTAACCCAATCTCTGTTAAAGTGCTCCCATCTAAACTTTTGGTAAGGGCTCCAGCCGCATAGATGTTAATAGGTGCATTTTCTGATTTACGATTTATAAAATCAACTAATGAAATATCGTCAATTGCAGGATTGGTTTCAGGCATTAAAACAATTGAGGTAATACCACCTGCTGCCGCCGCTTTGGCAGCTGTTGATATAGTTTCACGGTTTTCTTTACCCGGCTCTCCAGTATTTACTCGCATATCAATAAGACCTGGTGAACATATAAGGCCATTAGCATCAATTATCTGTCCTTTGGCTTGCACATCAGGTCCAAAATCTGATATTAAGCCTGACTCAATGAGAATAGAACCAAGTTTGTCATAACCATCTTCTGGGTTAATAATTCTTGCATTAATTATGGTAGTGATATTCATTTTATGCTGTCCTGAGAATTAGACAGAGCGTGTAATATTCCCATTCGCATGGCGACCCCAGTCTCAACTTGCTTTTTTATCAAGCTAATTTTTTCATCATCTGCTATTTCAGAGCTAATTTCTACTCCTCGGTTCATAGGGCCCGGATGCATTACTAATGTTCGCCTTTTTGTATACGCAATTTTTTCTTTATCTAATCCGTAGAAATGAAAGTACTCACGCTTAGAAGGTATTAATGCATCAGACATTCGCTCTATTTGAAGGCGCAGCATCATAATTATATCACAGTCTTCTAGTCCATCCTTCATATTATTAAAAATATTTACCCCCCAAGTTTCAGCTTCAGAGGGCAATAAGGTTTTAGGACCAATTAAGCGTACTTCTGCACCAAGCATGTTAAGTAATTTTACATTTGACCTCGCCACCCGTGAGTGGAGTATGTCACCGCAAATTGCTACTCTTAACCCAGAAATTTTTTTAAACGCAGATTTTATTGTTAGTGCATCCAGGAGTGCTTGTGTAGGATGTTCGTGAATTCCATCACCAGCATTAATGACTGAACAACTAACTTTTTGCGATAGTAATGCAGGGGCTCCTGATGCGCTATGTCTAACTATAATAATATCTGGATTCATTGCATTTAGCGTTACTGCGGTGTCCATTAGGGTTTCCCCTTTGTTAACAGAACTATTAGCGATCTGCATTGAGATTACATCCGCCCCAAGTCGTTTGCCTGCCAATTCAAAACTTTTTTCTGTCCTTGTGGAATTTTCAAAAAATAGATTAATTAATGTTTTACCCTTTAATACTCTGTTATTTGGATTTTTTTGGATATTGAGATCAAGATAATGTGCGCCTAGCGATAACAGTGTTTCAATGTCGGGTCTGTTAAAATCATCAATGGAAAGACAATGGAGTTTATTAAAAGGATAGCCAAATGACTCCAGTCTCGAAAGTTGCTTTGGGAAGAAGTCTTCTGAGTTTAAAGTATGGTCAAAAGATTTCGCTGCATTTATTATATCAGCCCAGTGTTTTTGTGGAATAGTTCCACTATCATACCAGCCTTGTATTGTTGTCGCAGCTTTACCTAAAGCTCTTGAGGTCGGGCGAATTCCGCCGAATATGTTATCTATAATATTTTTTGAATAAGTCATTATCTGCATGTACGAAAATTTCGTACAATGTCAAGTATTCAATTTTTAAATATTTATTTAGCTCTTAGTCTGTCTAAGACCCCTTGCAATATGTAGGAGGCTGCGAGTTTATCAATATACTTTTTTTGTTTTTTTCTAGTGAGGTCTGCATCAATCATTCCTCTTTTGACTGCTATTGTGGATAGTCGTTCATCCCAGAAAAAAATAGGCAAATCTCTAATACTCAATAAATTATTGCAAAAGTCCTTTACAGATTGAGTGCGAGGTCCGTACGTTCCGTTCATATTTATGGGTAAGCCAACAACAATTGCTGAAGCTTTGTAATTGTCATAAATTGTAAATAATTTTTCAGCATCTTGAGAAAATTTTGTTCTTTTAATTGTTGTTATAGGTGTTGCTATCAATCGAGTTATATCGCTAGATGCAATACCAAGTGTTTTAGTACCTGGATCTATTCCAATCAGAGCTCCAGTTGTACAAGCAAGTTCATTTAAATTTATTATGGTCATTTTTGATATATGGTTATTTCTATAATCTGATTTATAAATTTACTACGATTAATCTTAATAGTTTATATCTGCAATTTATTAAATCTTTTAATTTACTTAAATTTCTTGTTTGTTTCTTTCTATTTTAACCTTTAAATTGAACCCTTTGAGTTGACAGCGCTGTCATAATGCTGAATTATCCTTATAATTATATTAGGGTAAAATATTTTTAGGGGAAATAATGTCATTATCGAGTTTAGATTTATGGGTTCTTGGTGCTTACGCAGTCATGCTGTTGGGCGTTGCTTTGTATGTATCACGAGAAAAAGACGGTCATTCTAAAAACACGGAAGATTATTTTTTAGCAGGAAAGTCCCTTCCTTGGTGGGCTATTGGCGCTTCTCTGATAGCGGCCAATATATCTGCTGAGCAAATAATAGGAATGTCAGGTGAGGGCTTTCGTATTGGTTTAGCAATTGCTGCTTATGAGTGGCAAGCGGCAATAGTCCTAATATTGGTAGCGAAATACTTTTTACCAATATTTCTTAAACGTGAAATTTATACAATGCCACAGTTTTTAGAAACGCGATACGGATCAGGTGTGAAAACCTTGATGTCAGGATATTGGATATTTCTATATACTGCAGTTAACCTAACAACTGTTCTTTGGTTGGGCGCTCTTGCTGTAAATACTCTCACAGGTCTTGCAATACTGCCGAGTATGGCAGCTCTTGGAGGGTTTGCTATACTTTATTCATATTGGGGCGGATTAAAGGCGGTGGCATTAACTGATATTATCCAAGTAGTCATATTGGTAATCGGTGGATTTATTATTGCTTGGCTTACTATGGGTATAATCGGCGGAGATAGTGGTGTTCTTGGTGGTTTTAAAAGAATGTATACTGAGCTTCCTGATAAATTTGATATGATATTTGAAAAAGATCAGTATGGTTATGATACAATGCCTGGTATTTGGACTCTATTAGGCGGACTTTGGATACTTCATCTTAATTATTGGGGTTTTAATCAATATATCATCCAACGCGCTTTGGGAGCTAAAGATATTAAAGAGGCTCAAAAAGGCTTGGTCTTTGCTGCTGCTTTGAAGTTATTGATGCCGCTTATTATAGTATTACCTGGTATAGCCGCTGTTATGCTTGCCACGCCTGAATTTAGTGCACTAAATGCAGAAGTGTTAGCAGACAAAACGGACAAGGCATATCCTGAGGTAATGCGCATAATGCCAAGCGGTTTACGCGGTTTAATATTTGCAGCTTTGGTTGCAGCGATAGTATCTTCTTTGGCTTCAATGATGAACTCCATATCAACAATATTTACCATGGATATTTATAAAACGGCTAAATCAGGACGTACTGAGACTCATTACGTAATGATTGGGCGGCTAACAGCAGTCAGCGCAATGATCTTTGCAGTTATAATTGCTCAGCCAATTTTTCAAAATATGGAAAGTGCTTTTCAAACCGTTCAAGAATTAACTGGGTACGTAGCTCCAGGAGTGGTCTCTGTTTTCTTGTTGGGTATGTTTTATAAATCCGCAAACTCATCAGGAGCATATGCCATGCTAATTGCATCTATTGTTTTATCATTTGCAGTAGCTATCATCTTCCCTGACTTTCAGTTTGTAAATCGAATCTGGGCAATATTCCTAGGCTGCACAGCATTAGGTGTGATTGTGTCAAAGCTCACAAGTGCTCCTAGTAAGGAGCAATCAGTTAACTTGGGTGATATAAACTTTAAGACATCCACGAGCTTTAATATGTGGTCAGGAATTATAGGTCTAACCCTGATAGCGCTTTATGCGGCTTTCTGGTAAAAACAAGAGCTATAAACTCAATCTATCAATGCAAATATGGTGAAAGGAAACCTTAATGTATAGTAAATATTTAATACAATCGGTCTCAGCTTTAATTATGAGCGCTTCTTTGATAGCGTGTTCTGCTCAAAATCAAAGTGAAACTTCAATGGCTGGAGCGGTAAATCCATCTATATGGCCAGTGGCTCAAAGCCCTGTAGGTCTTGATCCTGTAATAGAGGAAGAAATTACATCATTAATGGAGGGGATGACTCTTCGGCATAAAGTAGGTCAGGTAATCCAGGGTGATATAGGGTCACTTACTCCTGAGGATCTGAAAGTCTATCCCCTGGGTTCAGTCCTTAATGGTGGCAACTCAGCCCCAAACGGTGATAATAGGTCCCCGGCCTCCGAATGGATTAAGCTGGCGGATGAATTTTATGAAGCATCAAAACATGCATATGGCGAAGGTGTCCCTTTTATTCCTTTGATATGGGGTACTGATGCAGTGCATGGCCATAATAATGTCCCAGGCGCTACTGTTTTTCCTCATAATATTGGACTTGGTGCCACAAGAAACCCATCACTAATGGGTAAGATTGGTGAAATTACTGCTAAAGAAATAAGGGTAGGCGGACAAGAGTGGACTTTTGCTCCAACCATTGCAGTGGTTAGAGATGATAGATGGGGAAGAACTTATGAAGGATACTCTGAAAATCCAGACGTAACCGCATCTTATGCAGGTGAATTGATAAAAGGTATCCAAGGAGAACCAGGTTCTGAAAATTGGTTAAAAGGTAATAACGTAATAGCGACAGCCAAGCACTTTCTGGGTGATGGAGGTACTACATTAGGTATAGACCAAGGGGACAATGCTGATACTGAAGAAGAGTTAAGGGACATTCACGGTGCTGCTTACCCTGTTGCTATAAATGCAGGGGCTCAGTCTGTTATGGCATCATTTTCTAGCTGGCAAGGTGTAAAATTACATGGACATAAAGGACTGTTAACTGATGTACTCAAGGGTCAGATGGGCTTTGACGGATTTATTGTTGGTGATTGGAATGGTCATGGGCAACTTGATAATTGCACAGTAGAAAGTTGCCCGGCTGCATTACATGCTGGATTAGATATGTATATGGCTCCGGATAGTTGGAAGGGTCTTTTTGAAAATACCCTGAAACAAGCAGAAAATGGTGAAATAGATTTGGATAGACTTGATGATGCTGTCAGAAGAATATTGCGCGTAAAAATTAGATCAGGATTAATGAATGCTGGCAAACCTTCAGCGAGACCAGGAGCGGGAGATTATGATGTTTTGAAAGACCCTGTTTCAAAAGAGGTTGCCCGTCAAGCAGTAAGAGAAAGTCAAGTTTTAATCAAAAATAATGGTATTCTTCCATTGTCTCCAATTTCAACTATTCTAGTTGCTGGTGATGGTGCAAACAATATTGGTAAACAATCTGGTGGATGGACTTTATCTTGGCAAGGAGATGGAAATAAAAATTCTGACTTTCCAGGAGGAACTTCATTTCTTGATGGAATAAAAAGGCATGTCGAAAGTGCTAATGGTAAGGTGATACTGGCAGATGATAAAGGTAATTATAAAGGAAAGCCTGACGCTGCTATAGTTATTTTTGGTGAAGAGCCATATGCTGAGTTTAGAGGGGATCGAGAAAACTTAGCCTATAAGCCGGGTGATGATACTGACCTCTTGCTTTTGCAGAAGTACAAATCTGAAGGCATACCAACTGTAGCTATATTTCTAACAGGACGTCCTTTATGGATGAACAGAGAAATTAACTCGAGTGATGCATTTGTGGCTGCTTGGCTTCCTGGCTCAGAGGGGGGGTACGCTACTGATTTGCTTTTTACTAATGTGGAAGGAGAAATAGATTATGATTTTGTAGGAAAGTTGCCTTACTCTTGGCCTAAAACTGCTACTCAAACATCTTTAAATTATGATGATGAAAACTATGATCCACTTTTTGCTTATGGTTACGGGTTATCTTATTCTAGCCCTGGTAACGTTGGTCTTTTGTCTGAAAATGCAGGAATGGACTTAAAAGTTATTAACGATAGTGACTTTTTCAAAGCTGGTAATGCAATGTACCCGTTTAATATGACAGTTTCTGATGAGTTTGGGGAAACAGTAATAAAAACTTCTAGAGATCTCTCGCCTGGTAAAATAGTTACTGTTTATTCTGCTGATGACGGCGTTCAAGAAAATATTCGTACTATTAGCTTTAATGGAGAAGGAAAGGGTGCTTTCTCTATCAACAAAAACCCTCCAGCCGATTTATCGAGGCAAAATACTGCTGATATGGCAATTTATATGAGAGTTAGATTTGATGATGTAAGCTCTGATGATAAGTTATCTCTTTCTGTTGATTGTGGTACAAACTGTTCAAAATCTCTTCCGTTGGATAAAATTTCTTCAGGATTAAATGGAAACGAATGGGCTGAGTTATCAGTAAAACTGTCATGCTTTGCTGCTGCTTCTGACATGGAGTTTGTAAATAGTACTCTGTTACTGGAAACCTCTAATAAACTCACAATTAGTATATCTGATGTAAAATTAGTCTCTAATGAAGGGGACGCTATCTGTATAGATTAATAAATGGCAAACTAGTAAGATCTGAGAGTTAATAATTAGCTTTCAGATTTTAATTACTGGATGCTGCTCCTATTAGGGGTGCAGTGGGGTCAATTAGTAAACGAAGTGGAACATTTTCCATTCTTTGTGTCATTTTACCTTTATTTTTAAATTTTTCTAATGCTGATTCCGTTCCAAGATATGTTTTTAGGTGTTGTGAAACTCCACCAGCTAAAACAGCTCCTTGCCATGAACCACTAGAAAGCACAGCATTTCCAATAAAGTTCATCAAAGTATTTGCTGTGAATTTGCAAGTTTGTATTGCAACTAAGCTACCATGACTTGCTTCTTCAGTGATAGATTTTGCATCTAATTTTTTATCCTCTAAGCCGTTTATTTTTAAGAGAGCTTGATAAACATTTTCGAGGCCCTTTCCTGAGCAAATATCCTCAAAAGAAACATACTTTAATATACTCTTTAACGTTTTATGTATCTCCATCTCAAGCTTATCCAAGGGAGCATAAGGTTGATGCCCGCCTTCTGTTGGTAGAACTGTCCACTTATTAGGGCCATTCGCTATAAGTAGAGCTTGGCCTAGGCCCGTACCTGCCCCTGCAATTGCTGTGGTTGGCCTAGCAGATAAAATACCAGAGACATCTCCTGTTTGCAGTACCTTGAAAGCTTTAGGAGGTAATTCAGGGATTGATCTTGCGGTTGCAGCAAAGTCATTCATAAATACTAAGCGTTCAAAACCAAAGCGTGAAATTAGGTCATCTTTCCTTACTGTCCAGCTATTATTGGTTAGTTTCACTAGGTTTTTGTCAATTGGGCCTGCTAAAGCGAATATACCTTCAATTGGGTTTTGATTAGGTGAAGCCAAAGTTAAGAAGTGTTCTAAAGCATCGCCAAATCCAACAAAATGTTTGGAAGGTGAGCTCCAGATATGCTTGAGATTAGGTAGTCCGTTATTATCTGTGCTGGCGATAGCGAAACGAACATTTGTTCCTCCAATATCTCCAACTATCATGGGTTTAACCACTATTTCCCCTTTTGTATTTTTTGTATATTTATGACGTATGGAATAGATAGAAATGACAGCGCTGTCAATAAATCTATTACCACTTATTACAATTTATTTAAATAAGTATGGAGCTTTCATTGACCTTTGCCTCTACCTACGCCATTCTATCTAATAATTTACACAAAATAAGAATGATCTTATGAAAACAACAATCACAGATGTTGCTAAGTATGCTAAAGTCTCAATGAAGACAGTTTCACGAGTTCTAAATAATGAGCCAAATGTAGCCAAGACGACACGTGATAGAGTCTTACAGGCTGCTAAAGAGTTGCGTTATTCACCAAACTTAGCTGCTAAAGGCTTAGCGAGTTCCAAATCATATCTTATAGCCTTACTTTATGATAACCCTAGTCCTAATTATATTGCAAATATTCAAAAAGGAGCAATTAAAGCCTGCAGAGATAATAATTATTACCTCGTAATTGAGCCGCTAAGTATGGTGAAAGCTAATGCTGGAGATGAAGTTGAAAAATTGCTTGAAAGGCTACCTGTAGACGGGGTGATTTTGACTCCACCTTTGTGTGACGATAGAGATATTTTAAGAATTTTAAGAAAATTAAAAATACCTTACGTTCCTGTTGCCCCAACAATTGAAGTAAATGGTGTGTCATCTGTCAAGATGGACGATGTCCAAGCATCATACGAAATGACCGATTATATGATTAGGAATGGCCATAAAAAAATTGGTTTTATAAAAGGTCATAGTGAACATAGTGCTTCAGCATTGAGGTTTGAAGGTTATAAGTTAGCAATGAAAAAAGCCAATTTAAAAGTTAATGAAAGTTTTATCGCTGAGGGTGATTTTTCTTTCAGGTCAGGCGTTGAGGCGGCTGAGTATTTATTAGGACTTAAAGAATCGCCTACTGCTATATTCGCGAGCAATGATGATATGGCTGCTGGTGTTGTGAGTGTAGCAAGTCGACTAGGTATGGAGGTACCAAATAAATTATCAGTCGGAGGATTTGATGATACTCCATTAGCGCAAATATTGTTTCCACAGCTAACTACTGTTAAGCAGCCTATCTATGAGATGGGACACATGGCTGCTGATTTATTAATTAATCCTCCTTCAAAAGACGATGAATTGTCTAGCTATCATTTTGAACATAAGCTTATTATTAGAGAATCTACAAATACTCAAAACACACTAGATAATTGACAGCGCTGTCATTTTCAGCTCTAAGCTCGATAACTATTTTAAAACTAAAGAAGAATAAATGGAAAATATGATTGATACGAGTTCAGGCTCATCTTTTGTTCCTGTTGAACCTTTTGAAATTATTGTATTTGGCGGAACTGGAGATTTGGCACGTAGAAAGCTTCTACCAGCTCTTTATCACCGATACTGTGACGGTCAAATATCAGACGATAGTCGAATTATTGGGGTTTCTAGATCAGATTATACTCGTTCTGAGTACCATGATTTAATAACTAAATGCTATCATGAGTTTTCTGATGATGTTTCCTTTGATCAAAATTTATGGAGTAAATTTTTAGAATTAGTTTATTATGTAAAGATTGATGTACTTGATAACGACAATTGGAAAGTGTTAAAGAATAATCTGTCCTCTTCAAATGAACTCATTCGTATATTTTATCTTGCAATGCCTCCTTCGATGTTTTCTAAAATATGCGTTAAACTTGATAAAGTAGGTCTTGTTAATGAAAAATCTCGTGTTGTTTTAGAAAAGCCTTTGGGAACTGATTATGAGTCTGCTTTAAAAATTAATGAAGGTGTTGGTCAAGTTTTTGATGAAAATAATACATATAGAATAGATCATTATCTTGGTAAAGAAACTGTACAAAATCTTTTAGTTTTACGTTTTGGCAATATATTGCTTGAACCACTTTGGTCTAATCAAGCAATTGATTACGTTCAAATTACTGCTGCTGAGTCAATTGGTGTAGAAGGCAGAGGTGCATATTACGATAATGCTGGTGCCCTTAGAGACATGGTACAAAACCACCTTTTACAGCTTCTCTGTTTGACAGCCATGGAGGCACCTGCCTCCTTAGAGGCAGATGATGTGCGAGCAGAAAAAATTAAAGTCTTGAAAGCGTTAAAGCATATTACTCTTGAAGATGTAAATCAGAATACAGTTCGCGGACAATATATAGGTGGTAATAAAGAAAATAATATTTTTTCTGATTATTTGACTGATGTTGGTTCAAAAGAGAGTTCAACCGAAACTTACGTTGCGATTAAGGCAGAAATAGAAAATTGGCGCTGGGCTGGTGTTCCAATTTACCTAAGAACTGGAAAAAGAATGTCTTCGCGACGATCAGAAATTGTAATTCAGTTCAAGCCTGTTCCACATTCAATTTTTGGAGATACTCCAGTAAAACCAAATAAATTAGTTATTAGACTTCAGCCTGATGAGGCAGTTAAACTTTGGTTTGAGGTGAAAGAGCCTGGGGCTGGCGGTATGCGCCTCAAGACACTTCCATTAAACCTGAGTTATGCTGATAACTTTACAGTTAGATACCCAGATGCATATGAGAGGCTATTGATGGATGTAGTTAGGGGAAACTTAAGCTTATTTATGTGCCGAGGGGAAGTAGAGTCAGCATGGCAGTGGGTTGATGGTATTCTTAATGCTTGGAGACTATCTGATACTTCTATTGATAAGTACAATGCGGGAACTGAAGGTCCCGATAAAGCAAATGATATGTTGTCTAAATCCAATCATTTATGGTCCTGATTTTTTTGATATGAAAAAGCAATATAAATATATTTCCTACTCTTCTACTAAAGACTTTATTGCGAATACAAGTAAATGTATTGCAGGCATCATATCTTCATCAATTGCTTCACGAGGTCAGGCAAGTGTCATGCTTTCAGGAGGTTCTAGTCCGCGATTAGTATATGAAGCTTTAAGCCTCTATGACTTACCGTGGGATAATGTTATTATTGGTTTAGTAGATGACCGTTGGGTTGAAGTGGGTTTGACTGGATCTAATGAAACATTTTTGAATGATTGTTTATTCAGTGGTAAAGCTAAAAATGCAAAATTTTTAGGATTAAAAACTAAAGATGCAACTCCATACCAAGCAATAGATTCTATTGAAAAGCAAATTTCTGGGATACCGAAACCTTTTGATATATGCGTTATGGGAATGGGTTTAGACGGTCATACTGCATCTTGGTTTCCTAATTCAAATGGATTGATTTCTGCTCTGGATCCAAAAAATAAACGTTCTGTTGTAGCAGTTGACGCAACTGGATGCAAAGTAGCAGGCGAGCACACTGATAGAATTTCTTTAACCTACTCATCTGTAATTCAATCAAGAAATATTTTGTTACTAATACCAGGAGAAGAAAAAGCAAAAGTTTTTCAATCTAGTATTAAAAACACACAGTCTAATGCACCAGTGAAAGCATTATTATCTGCTTCAGACCGTCTTACAGTGATCACATGTGAGAGTAATTAAAATGACTATAAATTCGCATTTAGCCAAAGTAACAGACCGTATTTGTGAGAGATCAAAGTATTCTCGCAAAAGTTACTTAGATGCCATTCAAAAAAACATTCGTCCCGGACCGCGAAGAAAAAGACTATCGGAAGGAAATGTAGCACATGCTGCTGCTGCTTGCCCTATTTTGGAAAAGACGGAAATACTTGGAGCCAAATGGGCTAATATTGGAATTATTACAGCATATAATGATATGTTATCTGCGCATCAACCTTTCGCTAGATTTCCTGACCTCATTAAACATGCAGCAAGACGAAATGGTGCTACTGCACAGGTTGCAGGCGGTGTACCTGCTATGTGTGATGGGGTTACACAGGGACAAGACGGAATGGAATTATCACTCTTTTCTAGAGATATCATTGCTTATTCTACTGCTATTGCTCTTTCCCATGATATGTTTGATGCAGCAATTCATCTAGGTGTCTGTGATAAAATTGTACCTGGCCTTTTGATTGGTGCATTGAAATATGGTCACATTCCCCAAATTTTTGCCCCAGCCGGACCGATGCCATCCGGAATTCCGAATCCTGAAAAAATAAAAGTGCGACAGCTATTCGCAGAAGGAAAGGTTGGAAGAGATGAACTATTGGCAGTTGAGTCTGCATCTTATCACGCTCCAGGAACATGTACATTCTATGGTACAGCTAATACTAATCAAATGTTAATGGAAATTATGGGTCTGCAATTGCCTGGT
The DNA here is from genome assembly GCA_905477785.1 of uncultured Hellea sp. Taxonomy (GTDB): domain Bacteria; phylum Pseudomonadota; class Alphaproteobacteria; order Caulobacterales; family Maricaulaceae; genus Hellea. The sequence continues at coordinate 23,463 of CAJQGR010000069.1, read as the reverse complement.
GCTTCTTTTGTGCATCCAAATACACCACTTCGAGATGCTATAACCGCTCAAACTACCAGAAGAGCTGTACAGATGACTGATATATCAGGCAAATTAACACCCATAGGACATATTATTGATGAAAAAGCGATTGTGAATGGTCTTGTGGGTCTTATGGCAACAGGTGGTTCAACAAACCTTACTATTCATATGATTGCTATAGCAGCTGCCGCGGGAATTATTATTAATTGGAATGATTTTTCTGATATTGCTGAGATAGTACCATTGATCTGTAAGATATACCCAAACGGGGTATCTGATATTAATCACTTTCATGCTGCTGGAGGTATGTCATACCTCATTAGAGAGTTAATTGACTCTAAACTCTTACATACAGACGTGAAAACAGTTGCTGGTGAGGGTGGTCTTGCTGCATATACCTATGAACCGATAAAAAATACCCATGCCGAACTGAATACAATATTATATAGGGAAGGTCCTAAGCAAAGTCTTGATAATAAGGTATTAACTACTGTTAGCGAGCCATTTCAAAAAAATGGCGGGCTTAAACTGTTGACCGGTAATATAGGGAGGTCTGTAATAAAAGTATCAGCTGTCAAAAGTGCAAACTGGATTGTTGAGGCACCTGCAGTAGTAATTAACAATCAGAACAGTTTAGTTGAAATGTATAAAGAAGGAAAACTAGATAAGGATTTTGTTGTGGTTTTACGGTTTCAGGGGCCTAGAGCAAATGGAATGCCTGAATTACATAAGTTAACACCTATTTTAGGATCTCTCCAAGATCGAGGATTTAAGATAGCTATGGTTACTGATGGACGAATGTCTGGGGCGTCTGGAAAGGTTCCCACCGCTATTCATATGCATCCAGAAGCAATTTCTGGAGGTAATATTAGTAAAATAAATGATGGTGATATAATTCGACTTGATGCGAAAGCTGGTACTGTAAATGTAGTATCTGAAGATAAATGGCTATCGCGTAAAAATGCTGAAACTCCAGTGGTGGAAAACTTAAATAGTTTGGGCATGAATATGTTTGAGCCTTTACGTTCTGTGGCAGGAAATTCAGAAGACGGAGCCTCAGTCTTGGGTAAACCAAGCTGGATTTTATAATGCCCTCTTCAATTTTAGTTGGAGATGTAGGGGGTACTAATTGTAGGTTAGCTTTAGCTGAAAGAACAGCTTTGGGAACTATTGAGCTTCATCACTCTGAGCGGTTTTCAGTAAAACATTATCAGCATTTTCACGATGTCGTTCGTGAATATCTAATTTCAAAAAAAGTCAAACCAAAACAGGCTGCTTTCGCTTTTGCTGGCCCAAAATTTGATAATGAAATTCGAATGACGAATGTGGATTGGATAGTTTCTGAGAATGATTTGATTAATGAATTTGGATTCAGCAAAGCGGTAGTTCTTAACGACTTTGTTGCAATGGCAAATGGTGCGACAGTAATACCCGATGATGGGTTTGAAATATTAATTTCTGGAAAAGTAAATTATAATAAACCTGTTGCAGTGCTGGGTCCTGGAACTGGCCTTGGAGTTTCATGTATATTACCAGGTAGACCCCCAAGAATTATTTCAACTGAAGGTGGCCATTCAAGCTTTTCCCCTCAAAGTGAAATAGAGATTTCAATTTTAAACTATTGGCAAAAAAAAATTGGTTATGTTTCATCTGAAACATTAATTTCTGGCCCCGGTCTTTTCCGTGTGTATTCGGGCCTTTGCAGCATATTGGGCAAGCCTACCGTTTGCACACGAGAAAATGAAATAGTGGCAGCAGCAGAAGCAAATCCTAACTCAATAGCAAGGCAATCAGTCATAATATTTTGTAATGTCTTAGCAACTTTTGCTGGTAATGTAGCTTTTACAACTGGGGCAACTGGGGGCGTTGTTTTAGCTGGCGGAGTAACGCGTCATATTTCTTCATTTATTTCTGAGTCAAATTTTGTCGAGAGATTTCAATCTAGAGGCCATGGTACATGGTTTATGCAAGATATTCCTGTACGTATAATTAAAGCTCATTTTGTAGCTTTATATGGTGCAGCTGCTATGGTTTTAACTAATAGGTAAATGTAATCCCTATATTTATCATATTCTTCTTGAGCGATAATTTATATTTAAGATTTATAAACCTAATTGATTGATACATACGTAATCAAGAAAGAGGCAAATAATGTATAAAATTATAATATTTATAACTTCATTCTTTTTACTAAATATATCTCAAATCGCTATGGCAATTGAAACTCCAGACTACACCGTACAGATGGTAGATAACAATTATGAGGTCAGGAATTATCCATCAATGTTGATTGCTGAGGTTACAGTCAATGGAAATAGAGATGAAACAGGTACTCTAGGGTTTAGAAAATTAGCCGCCTATATATTTGGAGATAATATTTCATCAAAAAGAATTTCCATGACATCGCCAGTAGGACAAAAAAAAATTAGTGAAAAAATAGCCATGACTGCTCCAGTTCTCCAAAAGCAAGAGATGGAAGGTAAATGGGTTGTAAATTTTATGATGCCTAATAAATATAATAGACAAAATTTACCAATACCCACTGATAAAGATATAAGGATTATAGAAACAGAGCCTTATTCCACAGTCAGCATCAGGTTTTCTGGTCGTGCGACAATAAGAAATCTAAAAAAACATCAAACTAAATTAGATAATTATGTGTTGTCTAAAAAAATTAATACCAACGGAGAACCTGAGTACGCTTTTTACGATGCCCCATTCATTCCACCTATGCTAAGGCGTAATGAAATACATTACAGGATTTCTGAATCATTAAATTGATGTTTTGATAAACGAGAATATAACCTTTTATTTTCCAATAGGTCTTTGTGTGTACCTATTTCAATAATTTTTCCATGATCCAAGACCACAATTTTGTCGGCTTTGAGTACAGTTGATAAGCGGTGAGCTATTATTAGCGTCGTTTTGGATTGCGTCATTGTCTCAATTGCTTTCTGAATTTCTTTTTCACTGTCTGAATCCAAAGAACTTGTAGCTTCGTCTAGAAGAAGTATTGGCGCATCTCTTAAAATTGTACGAGCTATTGCTATTCTTTGCTTTTGTCCTCCAGAAAGTGTTTCAGCAGCTTCTCCAAGGTCAGTATTGTACCCTTTGGGTAATTTTTTAATAAATTCATCAGCAAATGCCATTTTGCTGGCTTTATACGCTTCTTCAATACTTGCGCCCTCACGGCCGTAGGTTATATTGTCCATTGCTGAGCCTGAAAATAATGGACTACCTTGTTGCACAATAGAAAATTGCTTTCTTAAATCTTTAGTTCGCAAGAGCTTAATGGGGTTTCCATCAATTGTTATGCTTCCAGATTGTATATCATAAAACCTCAATAATAACTTAAATATGGTTGTTTTACCTGCACCTGATGGCCCTACAAAAGCAACTACTTCACCAGACTTTATTGATAAATTTATACCATCAAGAGCTTTATCATTTAAACGTGATGGATAGCTAAATGATACATTATTAAATTCGATATTACCCTTTAGAACAGAAATGGCTTTTGGGTTTAAAGGGCTTTTAATAACTGGGTCTTCTTTAAGAAGTTCCATGATCCTTTGAGTTGCTCCCGATGCTCTTAGAAGCTCCGTCCAGGTGCTTGTTAAAAAACCTGAACTTGATACTACCATAAATGCTAGAAAAATAAACTGAGTTATCTGGCCGCCTGATAAACTAGGCTTTCCATCTATTAGCTCTGAATTAACTGCAACATTAGCTCCAAACCACATAACCCCTATAATGCTTATAATTCCAAGTCCAAATATTATAAAGGTCATAAAGCTTCTTACAAATATTCTCTTCTTATGCGCATTAAATGTGCTTTCGACTGAATTATTAAAATCAGATATTTCTTTTTTCTCACGTGTAAATGCTTGTACTGTTTGAATTGAACTTATACTTTCTCCTGCTCTTGCAGAGGCTTGTGCTAAGTTATCTTGACTTTCGATCGAAAGAGTACGAATTTTTCGACCTATTATAATTGCAGGAATTATTATAATAGGGCCAATTGCAGCTACCATTAGTGTTAGCTTCCAGCTAATAAAAAACATCCATATCAATGCTCCAATTGATACGGCGATAGACCTTATTGCAAATGAAATTGATGAACCAATTACTGTTTCAATTAAAGTTGTATCAGTAGTTAGTCTGGATAATACTTCTCCAGTATGTACACGTTCAAAGTATTCAGAAGAGAGAGTAGTTAATTTTGCATAAATACTTTTTCGTATATCGGCTATAACTCTTTGACCTAATATACTTATAAAGTAAAACCTTAATGCACTAAATATGGCTAAACCTAAGCCGATAATCATTCCAAATTTAAAGTATGAACCTAAATTATTAATATCGCCCATGGCGTAACGGGAACAACTTTTTGGTATTAATTTTTCTTCATTAAATCCACAATCCACTATTACACGGAATGCCTCCGTAATACCTAGGTTTAAAGTCGCAGCTAGAATTAAAAATAATAAAAAATTCAAAATTATAATTGGGTAATTGATAATAAATGGCCAAAGCTGTCTTAATGGTTTAACATTTTTTGCTTTATCACGTTTATTAACATCATTTTCTAGTGTTGCATTCATATTGCTATTATTCGAACTCATATTTTATCATAAACTCTAAGACAACTTTATGAAAGCAGTTCTTAATTTATTCTATTTTCAGAAGTGATAAAAATAGTTTCAAAAGGGAGTATTAGGGTACTGGTCAGAGTAAACTTTAATCGGTATATGCCCAATTATGAAATATGGAACTAAAGCTTTGATTATGTTCTCAGGGGGACAAGACTCAGCCACTTGTCTTGCGTGGGCAATTGATAAGTATGATTATATTGAAACTGTAGGCTTTAATTATGATCAAAGACACTTAGTTGAGATGGAGTGTCGTAAAACAGTACTGCGTAAAGTTCGCTCAAGTTTTCCAGAGTGGAATAAAAAAATTTTCGATGATCATATTGTAGATCTAAATTCTTTAGGAAAAATTAGTAATACATCTTTAACACGCAATATGGAAATTACATTGAACGAAGAAGGATTGCCTTCAACGTTTGTGCCTGGCAGAAACTTAATTTTTATGAATTTTGCAGCAGCTATCGCTTATAGGAGAGGAATAAACACCCTTATTGGCGGTATGTGTGAATCGGACTTTTCTGGCTACCCTGATTGCAGAAAAGAAACACTTGATGCTCAAATGAAAGCAATATCATTGGGGTTGGATAAAGAGTTTATTTTAGAAACTCCGTTAATGCACATGTCAAAATCAGAGGCTTGGAATCTAGCTGAAGAACTTGGCGGAAAAAAATTAATTGATATTATAGTTGAAGATAGCCATTCGTGTTATAAAGGCCACCGCACGACTAGGTATGAATGGGGATATGGATGTAATGCGTGTCCGGCTTGTGATTTAAGATCTAAGGGTTGGCTGAATTACGCATCATGACATATTCTGTAAAAGAAATATATTTAACAATTCAAGGCGAGGGCGTCCAAGCAGGTGTCCCAGCTGTATTTTTACGATTTAGTGGATGTAATCTGTGGAGTGGAAGGGAAGTCGATAGAAAAGGAGCTATCTGCAAGTTTTGTGATACAGATTTTATAGGTATAAATGGAGTTAATGGTGGCAAGTTTAATACTGCTGATGAACTAGCAGAAGTTGTTGAGAAAATAGGACTAAAACGTAGTCAAAGATGGGTTGTTTGCACTGGAGGCGAACCTCTTTTACAGTTAGATAACGCCCTAATTCAAGCGCTGCACTCGAAGAACTTTAAGATCGCTGTAGAAACTAATGGTACAATAAAAGCCCCCAAGGGAATAGATTGGATTTGTGTTTCGCCAAAGGCTAATACAGAAATAAAACAAACTTTTGGAAATGAACTAAAGCTAGTCTACCCTCAGAAAGAAAATGAACCTAGTAAATATGAAAATATGGACTTTGATTTTTTCTGTCTTCAACCTAGGGATGATTCTTATCTCGGAAAAGGAAATCTTTCTCATGAGAAAGCCGTGATAAAATTTTGTTTAGAAAACCCTAAGTGGCGTCTAAGTATACAAACACATAAATATCTTGGTATTATGTAAGCTTTATTGCTTTAAAGCTTTTGCAGACTTCATCGCAAACCAATAAAATGCTCTTTTGGAGTCTTTCCAAGTGCTGCCATAACGTGAATTTTTTATATCAGTTTCATAGTTCTCATATATAAATTTTCCGATTACTTTGCCGCTAGGGGATAACAACTCTGCCTGTATTTTGGCACCGCCAGTTGCAAAGCTCTGATATGATAAGCTTGGTTCTTTAGCTAACTGCCTGAAGGTAGGACGGTTTGGTTTAGCATCAACTAGTGTAACGCTAAGAATAGTTTCTGCATCTTCAGAAATTTCAATATTAAATTTTTTAAATTGATTTTTTATACTTATTTCTAACTTCGAAATAAGCTTTTTTAATTCCTTATCACCATAAAAACCATTACCTGAAAACCCTGAGTTTAACTTGGATCCGTTTCTATCTTTTAATCTTTTAGGAAGGTTCTCTGCTCGATGAAGCATGTCGTCACTCAAGTTTATATCTAATTTAATAGGAAATGTGACTGAAGTGTTAATTGTGTTGATAAATTTTTTATTCGCCGCATAACCTGAAGTATAACAAATTAATGAAATTGTTGTAATTATAGAAACTAATATTATTCGCATAATGCCTCCATATATATTCGCATAATGCCTCCATATAAATGTCTATCATGATATGGTTTGTAATTAAATATAATTTTTTTAATTACTTATTTTATGATATATTACATCGCGGCTTTTACTAATACATTTAGCACATTACTTGCACCACGAATTGCCATTAACTCAGCTTCTAATTCATTTGCTTGAATTTTTCTTGTTGTCGTGATGACTTTTCCGCCTAATCCTACTGTTTTTGTAGTTACTGTTAGAACTTTTACTGAAGTATCAAGTGCCTCATTTGTAATTTTTACTGGTATAGAACCTATAAAATATACACCTTTACCAGTATCTAAAACCCTGTTACCGGTAAACTTTCCTGCTTTGTAAACACCTTTTGCAGTATATTTCCCACTATAGTATACAGATTTTCCTGCAACTTCACCTGTTTTGTAAACTGTTTTCCCTGTTATTTCACCGGTTTTATAGAGTGTTTTCCCAGTTATCTGGCCAGTTTTATAGACTCCTTGAAAAGGTATTTTTGCAGCTTTTTTACCACCTTCGAGTACCTGGCACCCCATTAAAATCATATAAATGATAAAACTAATGAGTACTTTTGAATTAATCATAAACTTATCCTAATATCAAATTTATGATTAATATGAATTTCGTAAGGAAAGATTAATAATTATACTTATTTGTTTTTTAATTTTATCTTATTCTGAACTTCATCTTCATTGTTACTAATAGTTACGTTGCGGTTAGATATTTCGAAAACATTAACTAGTTCGCTAAATTTTAGTACACCATCATTATTTTTATCGCCTGAGTTGAAAATAGAAACTAGAGCTTTGTTAAATTCATTTTTGGTAACTCGTTGGTCATAGTCTCTATCAAATGCTAAATTTCCAGGAGGTGCATCTAAAGAACCGAGTGCTGATTTCCTCCAGTCTTCGAGTTCAAATGGACTAATTACCCCCGATTTATCAACATCTGCACTATTAAATATATATTTTTTTGCATTATTAAATTCTTTAAAGTCAATTTGGAAATTATAATTTTTATCAAAGCTTGCTAGTAATAAAGCACCAGCAGATACTGATGTTACAGGTCCATTTATACGCATTCCCTTTTTTGTAAGTTTTTTATTGGGTAGTTCGATTGTTGCGTTAGGGTCCTCAATTGGGCTCTCTGCATAATTATTGCTATAAATGAATATAGCAGTCAAAATAATGATTATTATTTTAAATTTTTTTATCACATCAAAATCCTTTTTTATTCGTAATAAATTACATTGAATAAAATCTATATTATATTGACCATAAAGGTAATGGTTATATTGTTAATCATTATTATAGGATTGGTATAAAATTTCATGGAAAAAGATTCAAACCAAAATATATCTTTACAAGATTTAATGATTGCCTTGAACGATACTGACAATGGAAATTATCCCGTTGACAGTTGGAATCCTGATTATTGTGGTGAGATGGACATGATAATTAAATCTGATGGTACTTGGTGGCATGAAGGTTCACAAATTAAAAGACATAAGCTGATTAAACTTTTTGCATCGATATTAAGGAAGGAATCAGACGGTGAAACATATCTAGTAACACCTGTTGAAAAAATAAAGATATTGGTTGAACGTAGTCATTTTTTGATAATAGATATGAGTATTGAGGTAGAAAAACAAAGGCAAAAAATATTTTTTAAAACAAATCTTGGTGAAATGATTAAGCTGAGCTCTACCAATCCATTGCGAGTTGAAACTAACTTATCAACGATGGAGCCAAGCCCCTACGTTATTGTTCGAGGTGGTTTGGAGGGTCTATTATCCAGATCTGTTTTTTATGCTTTAGTTGACCTAGCATCCGAAGTTCAGTTTGATAATGGCAATCAGCTTGGTGTATGGTCTTGTGGTTCTTTTTTTCCTTTGGGGCCCATTAATGCGCATTTGATATAAGTCTTATAAGTGAAAATCCCTAAACAATTACTTGAAAAAATAGAATCTGGGCTTCTGCCGACTGAGATTTTGAATGGTGAAGATTTGGCAAAAAAGAAGTACCAAAAGATTGCATCTGTATTACTGTCTATAGTAATGCGAGAAGAGCCGTGTGTTATATTAACTCAACGGCCTGAGACTATGCCTGAACATCCTGGTCAAATTGCCTTTCCTGGAGGCAAAAGGGAAAATAATGAAAATGCTTTAGAGACTGTTCTGAGAGAAACGAAAGAAGAAATTGGGTTACTTCCGAGAGATATTACTGTGATTGGTCGTCTCCCTTCTTTCGATTCGGTGAGTAATTACAGAGTAACACCGTTTGTTGGAATTGTTGAACCTAATGCTAAATTTATTATTGAACCTAGTGAAGTAGATGATATATTTGAAGTACCGTTAGAATTTTTAATGAACTCAGACAATCATGTTGCCCGAAGTGTAAAATATAAAGGTAAAACTTTAACTATTTACGATATGCCTTATAAATCTGTTGATGGTGTTTATAGAAATATTTGGGGCATGACTGCAATGATAATTTATAGACTGTACCAAAGAAGTTTTTTAAGTGTATTCGAAATTGATTATTAATAATATCAATGGAATTAATAGGTATTAATAAATAAACACAAATATATAAAAATTATGATATTTTTAAAACCTGAAGAACACCACTGGATGGATAGCTTGAATATAAAAAAACTATTCAAAGCTTTTCCTGAAGAGACAATTCGTTTTGTTGGCGGTTGTGTAAGAAACGCACTTCTTGGATTTGAAGTCTCCGACATCGATTTAGCAACTCAATTAAAGCCAAATGAAGTTAAAAAATGTTTAGAAAATGCTGGAATAAAGTATTTAACTACGGGTATTAAGCACGGCACAATAACCGCCGTAATAGAGAAAAATACATTCGAAATTACTAGCTTAAGAAGTGATTTTAATACGGATGGCAGACATGCTGAGGTTATCTTCAAATCTAATTGGGAAGTTGATGCGCAAAGAAGAGATTTTACTATAAATGCCTTGTATGCTAATTTTAAGGGTCAGGTTTTTGATCCGACAGGTAAGGGTTTGAAAGATCTGAGACCTGTTAAAATTAGTTTTGTGGGTAATCCTGAAAATAGAATACGGGAAGACTATTTGAGAATAATTCGTTACTTCAGATTTTTATCTTGTTATGGAACAAAAGATAGCGTTAATCCTGAAACCTTATCGGTTATTAAAGCAAACTTAGAAGGTCTTTCTCGTCTATCTCCAGAGAGACTATGGATGGAATTGAAAAATTTGCTTTCAGCTAATTCTGTTTTTCATGCTCTTTATTTAATGGAATCTACTGGGGTCCTTAAGTACATTTTACCTGAGCTAAAAGGAGTTTCTGGATTAAAAAAATTAGAGGATCTTGAAAGAAGTAATACTATATCAGTTGACCCACTGTTAAGAATTATGACACTCATCCATCGAGATATTAAAAAAGTAAATACGCTTTGTGATCGATTAAGAATGAGTTCAAAAGAAACTAAGAGACTGCAGTTATGGTCTACTAGCCAATATGAAATTCAAAAAGATATGCTTAATATAGATATTATGAATTTTATTTATAAGGAAGGGCATCAAGTCTTTTTTGATCGGTGTACTTATGATATAACAAGTCAGGATGAGTATAATAAATACCATGATTTAAAATTATTAATAAAATCTTCTCAAAAAATAAAAATTCCAATATTTCCAGTAAAAGGCCGTGACTTAAAATCAATAGGTATTACACCTGGTCCCCAAATGGGCTTGATGCTTAACGCTCTAGAGACAATCTGGATTGAAAGTGGATTTGAATCAACTAGAGAAAACCTCTTGCAGTTTGCAAAAGGTTTAGAATATTAAGATTTATGTCACTTAAATTATATATAGGAAATTATAATTATTCATCTTGGTCGCTTAGACCTTGGTTAGTTTTAAAAAAAGCTGAATTGCCTTTTGAAACAGAAGTTATAGATCTTGATGTTGACGGATACAAAGAAAAACTTTTTAATTTAACTGACCAAGGCACTGTCCCAGTTTTAGAGGTAAATGGTGATAGAATCGCTGATAGTTTAGCTATTTCAGAATTTTGTGCGAAGGCTGTCCCAAACCTTTGGCCAAAAAATCTGAATGATAAAATTGAAGCAAAACGCGTTGTTAAATTAATGCATACAGGGTTCGAAAGTTTAAGGACGGAGGCCCCTATGAATCTTCGCCGTCGTACCATATCAAAGCTCCCAAAAAAATGTCTTGATGATGCCCATATAATGGTGGAGCTTTGGGATGATCTCTTATCTAAGCATAATGGCCCTTTTCTTTTTAATGATTGGTGTATTGCTGATGCGTTTTACACTCCAGCTGCCACGCGCTTTGAAAGTTACGGTATACCTAGGTCTGAAAGAGCGGATACTTACATTTCTGAGTTAATGTCTGATGTTGATTTTCAAGAATGGGAGGCCGAAGCTTTCATCGAAAGTCATACTTTAATAGATACTGATAGAGTGAACTTGTGAGGTTTCTTAAATAAACTCAAAATATAAAGTGTATTAATATTTAAAAACTATACATTAAACTTAAAGAGAATTATGTCCCCATCTTTGACGATGTAATCTTTTCCTTCTTGCCTAACCTTTCCTGCTTCTTTTGCCCCTTGCTCGCCATTGTTATCAACATAATCTTTGAAAGCTGTGGTTTCAGCTTTGATAAATCCTTTTTCAAAGTCACCATGAATAACACCAGCACATTTTGGAGCGCTCCACCCTTTATAAAAAGTCCAAGCCCTAGCTTCTTTTGGACCTACAGTAAAATAAGTTTTTAGTCCTAGAAGTGAATACCCTGATTTTATTAGGCGGTTTAACCCAGGTTCTTTTAGTCCAATAGAATTTAAGTAATCTTTTTGTTCATCAGGGTCTAATAAAGACATCTCAGATTCAATTTGGGCAGAAATAATTACTACTTTAGCACCTATTTCTGATGCATGCGATATTACTTTTTCAGAATATGCGTTTCCATTTTCAGCACTTTCTTCGTCAACATTTGCAACAAATAAAACCGGTTTTGAAGTTAAAAGCTGTAGCATTCTCCATGCTTTAGTGTCTTTTTCGTCTATTATTGCATTACGTGCTGGCTGTCCTTTTTCTAAAAAACTAATCGCAGTTTCAATTAATTGGAGAGTTAAAATAGCCTCTTTATCATTTTGTTTTACTTTTTTTTCAAGACCACCTCTTCTCTTCTCAAGACTTTCGAGATCGGCTAGCATGAGTTCTGTTTCTATTGTTTCGTAATCTGAAATAGGATCTATTTTTCCATCCACATGAGTTATGTCGTCATCATCGAAGCACCTTAAAACATATATTATAGCATCTGTTTCTCTAATATTTGCAAGGAATTGATTTCCCATGCCTTCACCTTTAGAGGCCCCTTTGACTAAGCCTGCTATATCTACGAAATTCATTCTAGCGGGTATAATTTCTGCTGATTTACCTATTTTTGCTATTATCTCTAGGCGTGATTCTGGAACCGCAACATCCCCAATGTTAGGTTCAATTGTGCAAAATGGATAATTAGCTGCTTGTGCATTGGCTGTTTTTGTTAGTGCATTAAAGAGGGTTGACTTTCCTACATTTGGAAGTCCAACAATACCGCATTTAAAACCCATCTCTCAGCCCTTTATATACTCATTGATACGTGTTTGAAACAATTCAAATTCGTTACCTATAAGTAGATCTGTATATTTAGCAGCCCCAAAACAAATACTATTTTTAAGATCTTCTTCTGATTTATTAAAATTACTTAGCACATATTTATGAACTCGGTCTTTATGACCTGGGTGCCCAATTCCTAAACGAATTCTTTTAAACTCTGCACCGCAATTATCTCTGATGGAGCGAAGTCCATTATGACCAGAAATGCCTCCTCCTATCTTTACTCTAACCTTTCCCGGAATAAGGTCTAATTCGTCATGAAAAACTATAATATTATCTATAGATATTTTATAAAAGTTCATTGCGGCTCTTACAGACCTGCCTGAATTATTCATAAATGTTGAAGGTTTTAGCAATATAACTTTATTATCGTTAATTCTTCCAGTGTATACTAGGCCGTTAAACTGACTTTTTGCGGGTGATAAGTCGTATTTATCTACCAAGCTATCAATTACCATGAAACCTATATTGTGCCTGTTATACTGATAAACTTCTCCTGGATTGCCAAGCCCTACAATTAACCGCATTTTATGCTCCGCTCGCTTTGGTTTTTCTAAAAGCCCACGAAGCCAGGATATCAAGATACTAGCTTTCGTTGTCAGTTTCAGCTGTTTCCTCAGTTTCTGGCTCTTCACCTGCATCAACTTCTTCTTCCTCATCGGTTTTAGATGTACGTGAGTTAACTATAGTAGCAATAGTAAAGTCTCGATCTGATATTGATGGCACTACACCTTTTGGTAGCTCCACATCCGATATATGAATTGCGTCACCTATTTCCATAGCAGAAATATCAACTTCTATATTGTCTGGTATATTTCCCGCTGGACATTTTACTTCAACAGCATACCTAACTACGTTGAGTGCGCCACCTTGTTTTAGACCTGGAGAATTCTCTTCCCCAATAAAGTTAACGGAAACTTCTACTTCGATTTCAGATTTTGAAGTCACTCTGTAGAAATCAATATGTAGTGGCATATCTGTAACAGGGTGGAATTGGATATCTTTAGTGATAACTTTATGTTTGTCACCTTCGTGTGAAAGCTCGATCATGCTTGATATAAACTGACCTGAATTTATAGCTTTTAACACTTCATTATGTTTGACTGCAATGGAAATAGGAGCTTCATCACCTCCATAAACTATGCCAGGTATCATACCATTATTGCGGGTTTCACGCGATTTTCCTGTACCTGTTTTATCGCGAACAGTTATGTCAAGAACAACACTCATTGATTTTACCTTTTTAATCTCTTAAATCTTATCAGACTATTTATTGTACTCTTAAAGAGAAGCTTTTTATTACTATATCGCGCGCTGTTTATGGTAAAAGTGAGGTGGATGCAAGAGGCAAAGGCAGTTAAACTTTATAAGTTTAACCACTTACTTATAATAACTCATTCCACTAATATTCAGTACGGGGTTTTGGATTTAATTGTTGAGCTTAATCGCTTCATCTTTATTCTTTCTTTTTAATGCCAAACCAATTTGCCTTTGGTTTTTTTTCAGTCTCTTTGATTGTTTCCTTTGATTTCTTTTTCTCCTTTAAGGTTGTTTTTTTGTGGTTAGTAACTTTAGCTGGCTTTTCTGCTTTCTGTTTTGAAGGTTTCCCTGGTGCTTTACGCCGCGCTGGAGTTTTTGATTTCATTTTTGTTATAGTTTTTACAGTTTCGCCTTTAGTTTTTTTTACTGCAGGTTTTTGAGTTCCAAGATTACTGTTTTTCGACGAAGAAGGAACATCAAGTTCTTTGTCTTTTTTCTTCTTAGTTGGTGCTTTTCTTCGACCAGTATTTGCTTTATTTTTTTCTACTTTAACTTCCTTTTTTTTATCTTTCTCTATTTTCGTGTTAATTTTATTGTCAGAATTTAATTGCGTGCTGTCCTCTTTTCTTTTTGGAGCTTTTCTACGGCCAGAACGAACTTTTTTCTCTACAGGTTCTGAGTTATTAATATTATTTGGTGGTTGTTTTATTTGGGTTTCTGGTTGCGTTACCGGTTCTTCTGGTATGAAGTTGGAGTTTGCAACTATTTCTTCTTGAGACTGATTATGGTTGTCTTTCTTTCCTCTTCTTCTTTTTCTTTTCTTTTTAACGTCAGTCTCTTGATCCTGATCTTTATTAGAGCTAATGCTATTTATGTTTTCATCATCATCAGATTTGCCTGTTGGTTTTTTAGTTTTACTACTTTTCTTTTTAAGAAACTCTTTTTCTATAATTTCTAAAGGGTCCGAAATTTTACTTGAAGATTTTTCTAATAACTCGATTTCGTATTGAGGACGCATAAGCTTATCATCACCAACTAGCTCTGTAAAAAGACCTGATTGCTTATCTATTCGCTGTAAAAGTTCTCTTTTTTCATTAAAAAGATATAAGGCAACATCAGTGCTAACTTTTAAAAGAATTCGTTTAGCTTTACCCCGTATTCCATACTCTTCGACAGCTCTAATGGCTGTTAGTGCAGAAGACTCTATCGACCTTTTTCTACCTACACCTTCACAATGCTCACAGTGAGCGGTGGAGCCTTCTAGTAAGCTCCTGCGCTTTCTCTGCCTTGATATTTCCATGAGTCCAAATTGTGATATTCTCGATGTTTGTATTCTAGCTCTATCGCGCGTTAATGCATTTTTCATAGTACGCTCTACCGCTCGATTATTCTTATGTTCATCCATGTCTATAAAATCAATAACGATCAATCCTGCCAGGTCCCTTAGGCGCATTTGACGTGCAACTTCCTCAGCTGCTTCTATATTTGTTTTGAGTGCCGTGCGTTCTACATTTCGTTCTTTGGTCGACCTGCCTGAATTTACATCTACAGAAACGAGAGCTTCAGTTGGGTGGATTACTAGGTAACCGCCTGATTTTAACTGAACTATTGATTTGAGACTATTTTCAATTTGTTTCTCAACATTGTATCTCAGAAATAAGGGTATTTTATCTTTGTAAGATTTTACATTTTTAGCATGACTTGGCATGAGCATTTTCATAAATGCCCTTGCAGTTTTATAAGCGCTTTCACCTTGAATTAATACTTCTTCTATATCCTTGTTGTACATATCTCTGATTGAACGTTTAACTAAATTTCCTTCTTCATGAATTAAGGAAGGAGCTATTGATTTAAGTGTAGTATCTCGAATTTCGCTCCATAGACGTGATAGATACTCAAAGTCTCTTTTTATTTCAGCTTTTGTACGTTTTGCACCGGCTGTTCGAACTATTACACCCATACCTTTTGGTACTTCGAGTTCATTCATTATAGCTTTGAGTCTTTTTCTATCAGTACTTGTTGAAATCTTTCGGGATATTCCACCACCGCGGGCTGTATTTGGCATTAAAACGCAATATCTACCTGCGAGTGAGAGGTAGGTCGTCATAGCAGCACCTTTATTTCCGCGTTCTTCTTTAACTGCTTGTATTAGTAATATCTGACCACGTTTAATTACCTCTTGAATTTTATAACGCCGTCTTGATTGCCTTTTTCGCCTTGAATGAGCTACTTTGACCTGTTCAATAGCGACTTCTTCATCATTTTCATCAGAAATGTCATCTAAATCAGGGTCAATATTTTTGTCAGTAAGGGTTTCATCTAATTCTTCATTATCCTCATCCGCCAGATTTTCTGATTCTTGTTCAGCTGCTTCTGACTCTAATAGTGCTACTTTATCTTCATGCGGTATTTGGTAGTAGTCAGGATGAATTTCACTTAACGCCAAAAATCCTGATTTATTTCCTCCATATTCCACAAAGGCTGCTTGAAGAGAAGGTTCAACTCGACTTACTCTTGCTAGATAGACATTACCCCTGATTTGTAATTTATTACTACTTTCAAAGTCTAATTCTTCAACTCGGTTGCCATCCACAATTACGACGCGTGTTTCTTCCGGGTGGGAAGCGTCGATTAACATTTTCTTTTCCATTATATTCTCCAATGAGCTTCATCTCCGTTAAATGAATTGTTTTATGAACAAAAAGGAGGTGCTCAGATAAATTTCTGTAAATACTTTTATATAAATCACAAATATCTCTTACGGCATCGCTTATTTTAATTTTTGGATGAGGAGGCGATATTTGCATGATAACTTTCTTTTGTGCTTTTTAGCACGCTAATTAAATGGATATATGTCAGCATTGATATACCGTATAGATTCCATTATTTTCTTATTGCCCTATATTTTAAATTTTCGCAAAGCTTTTATGAGTAAACTTTTTGATTAAAAAGTAATAATATATTCATTTAGAGTGTTTATTTTATAAAATATGATAAAGTTTTATTTAATTTTTATATTTTGGTTGTCGCAAACTTGTCAAATATTTGCGACAACGTTGGATAACATAACCTATGATGGTAATATTTTATCTTTAGAATTTACTGAGAAAGTTTCTCCAAATATTTTTACTCTTTTAGATGGAAAGCCTAGAATTGTTATCGATTTACCTAACGCTGTTCTTTTAAATGATAAAAAAGGCTTATCATCTACTCCAAAGATTATAAATGGATATAGCGATATTGCTCAAATAAGATTGGCAAATAGAGAAAATGGTCTTCGTATCGTTCTGGATTTGCTACCCTTAGCTCAGATGCTGTCAAATGAGGTAATAAATAATACAATTTTTATTACCTTCGACCAAAAAGCTAAAACAAAAAATATTAATTTTTTAAATTCGGATATACCTAAGCCAAGAATCGCTCCTTTTTCAAAAAAATCAGTTATAAAGCCAATTATAGTAATCGATCCTGGTCATGGTGGCCGTGATCCTGGTGCTGTTGGTAGTAATGGAACATTTGAAAAGTTTATAACCACCAAAACATCCAAGGAGTTAAAAAATCTTTTGTTAGAAGAAGGAAAGTATCAAGTAATGCTAACTCGTTCAAATGACGAATATATCGATCATGAAAAACGTATAAGGATAGCTAGAGAAAAAGGCGCTGATTTATTTATTTCTATTCATGCAGACTCTACGTCAAATAAATCAGCTAGAGGTGCATCAGTTTACACTTTGGCTGATCGAGCGAAAAGTAGATCTAAACGATTGGTTAATTCTCAGAATTGGATTTTAGATGTTGATCTAGCAGCGCAAACTGAATCTGTTAGTGATATACTCGTTGAGCTTGCACAAAGAAATACATCAAACCAATCAGAAAAATTTGCAGATATACTCTTGGCAGAGCTTAAATTAACAACGCGGTTAATAGGAAACTCACACAGAAGAGCAGGTTATTATGTACTTTTAGCTCCAGATGTACCAGCAGTATTACTAGAGATGGGTTTTTTGTCTAATATTCATGATGAAAAACTTTTAAACTCGGGAGTACACAGAAAGAAAGTCTTGAAGTCAGTTGTTCGTTCGGTCAATAAGTACTTTGATGAGTAAATAATTTCATTATTATAACGCATCAATCTATTTTTAATAAATAACGCTAGAGAGTTTTAATAATTTATCTGATGAGCAACACAAACCTCATATCAAAAAAAAGTGAAAAACCAATTTTTAAGACGGTTTTTAAATTCCTAGTTATAGGATTTGGAGGTTTGATTGCATTTACAGCAATTGCTATATTTGTGTTTGTTGCAAAAGCCACAAAAGACATGCCTAGTATTGAAAGCCTAGCTAACTATAAACCACCTGTTATGTCTCGGGTGCATGCTGGTGATGGAAAATTGATTTCAGAATTTAGAACAGAGGCACGAATTTTTGTTCCTATAGCTTCAATACCTAAACAGCTGCAATCTGCATTTGTCGCAGCAGAGGATAAAAGATTTTATAGTCATGATGGATTTGATGAGAAAGGCTTTGCAAGGGCTATGCTAGCAAACGTCAGCCATATATTAAAAAATGAAAGACTAGAGGGTGGTTCAACTATTACTCAGCAAGTCGCCAAAAATTTTTTAGTGGGTAATGAAAGAAATATAACACGAAAAATCCGAGAGGTTGTAATTTCGGGTCTTATTGAGAAGGCACTCAGTAAAGATTTAATATTAGAATTATATCTAAATGACATCTATTTTGGTCGCGGAGCCTATGGTGTTGCTGCAGCATCATTGAATTACTTTGGTAAACCAATGAAAGAGTTGTCTTTAAATGAAATTGCTTATTTAGCAGTTTTACCTAAAGCCCCAAATAATTATCAAGTTACTAACCCTACTAAAAAAGCAAGAGCTTTAAGTAGACGTAATTATGTTCTCACGCGAATGCTTGAAGATGGTTACGCAAATGAACTATCTGTATCTGAAGCTATGGAAAGTGATATTGTTGTCGTTGATCGATTTGTAGGGGATGAATATCTAGCCTCTGAGTATTTTGTGGAGGAGGCTCGAAAGCAAATTAAAAGAATGTATGGCAATGACGAATTATATGGCGGTGGTCTTTCAATTCGTACAACATTAGATACACGCTTGCAGTTAGCTGCAAGAAGAGCACTCCGTAAGGGTCTTGAAGAAGTTGACATGCGCCAAGGTTATCGCGGACCTTTAGGTAATTTAAATAATTTTGAAGACTGGCGAAAAAAATTATCTGAATTTGATAAACCAAAAGATATAGGTGATTGGCGCCTCGCATTAGTTATGGAGGTTGATAAAAATACTGCCAAAATAGTTTTTTCAGAAGAAAAAAGTGATTACTTATCTAATGAAGGCGAAAAAAATAATAAAACTGATGTTTCAGGAATAATAGATTTAGATGGAGTGAAATGGGCTAAGCGAGCTCTTAAAAAAGGATCTGTTGGTAAAGCACCACAAAAAGTATCCGATGTGCTTAATTCCGGTGACCTTATATTGGTTCAAAGTAAATTATCTAATGTAAAAATAAATTCTAAACAAACTGAAAAACTCTATAGTTTAAAGCAAGTACCTAAAGTAAATGGAGGTTTGATAGCTATGGATCCAAATAGCGGTAGAGTTTTAGCAATAGTCGGGGGATATAGTTTTGAACAAAGTCAGTTTAATAGAGCTACGCAAGCTAGACGGCAGCCGGGGTCTGCTTTGAAACCGTTTGTTTATGCAGCTGCATTAGATAACGGGTACACTCCAGCAAGCCAAGTTTTAGATGCTCCATTTGTTATTGAAAGAAAAGACACTGACTGCGTTGAAAATAGACTTGGGACTTTAGAATTGTTAGAGACAGATGAGGATGGACAAAAGCCTCTCAGAGGTAACAATAAAAACTTAGCCAAAGAAGATCAATGTGAAAGGTTTTATAAGCCCTCAAATTATAACGCGGGAAGATTTTATGGATTGAGTACTCTCAGATTGGGTTTAGAAAAGTCACGTAATGCCATGACAGTTCGCCTAGCTAATGATATTGGTATGGTTCCCGTTAATAATTACATTAAAAAATTTGGTATATATGATGAGACTAAAAATGAATTAGCGTGGTCGTTAGGAGCTGGCGAAACTACTCTTTCAAAATTAGCTATCGCTTACTCGTCTATTGTGAATGGAGGTAAAAAGGTAGAACCAATTATTATAGATAGAGTACAAGATAGGACAGGCAAAACAATTTTTTATGGTAATGATAAAGTTTGCACTGATTGTAAAAAAACAGATTATCAAGGTGAATTACCACCAAGTATGCCTGACGAGCGAGAAGTGATTATAGACCCTATCACTGCTTATCAAATTACATATATGCTAAAGGGCGTTGTTGATAATGGAACAGGCTATAAAGTTCGTTCGCTACGAAGGCCTATGGCAGGTAAGACTGGAACAACAAATGACTCCTACGATGCCTGGTTTATCGGGTTTTCTCCAAATCTTGTAGCAGGCGTTTATATTGGTATGGATATACCTGAGCAAATGGGAAGTGAATCTGGGTCTTCTGCAGCAAGTCCGATTTTCACTAATTTTATGTCTGAGGCACTTGAGGGTAAGCCAAAATTTCCTTTCAGAATTCCTAAAAATGTTAAACTTTCACCTGTTAATAGAACAACAGGTGAGCCTTCTTATATTGGAGCTGAAGATGTTATTTTAGAGGCTTTTAGACCTGGAACTGAACCTAAAGTAGGTGCTTTAAATTCTGTGATCCAAATAGGAGGCAGTAAACAGGATTCTGGAAGTTTATTTGATTTTGACTTTGGCGAAGGAAAAAATGAAGAAGAACCAAGAGCTTTAGACTCTACGATAGAAAACACAGAGCTCAATTCTAAAGAGGTTGATGAAATACTTGATGATGGGTTATATTAGACTTTATGCGCGCTGATATTTTACAAATGAAAGAAGATATAGAGCAGTCAATTGAACTGTTAAGGAGGCGTCTTTGACTGGGAACCATCTGAGCAAAGGTTGGCTGAACTTAATGCATTAACCGAACGACAAGATTTTTGGGATGACCCAAAAAAATCTCAAAAATTAATGCGCGAGCGTTCTATCTTAGAAGATTCGTTTAATCGAATTAAATCACTAATCTCAGATCTAAGTGAGAATCTTGAAATAGTTGAATTAAGTGAGTCTGAAGGTGATCAGGATCTTCTTGAAGCTGCAGTGGCAGCTTTAGAGGAGATACGTAGATCATCGCAGAAATACGAGTTAGATGCTTTATTATCTGGTGAGGTTGATGGAAATGATTGTTATTTAGAAATTCATCCAGGCGCAGGAGGTACAGAAGCCCAAGACTGGGCCGAAATGGTTGAAAGAATGTACCTAAGATGGGCAAATTCTCGTGGTATGAAAACTGAGATAATAGAGGAGCAAAGTGGAGATGAAGCTGGAATAAAGTCGGCTACTATAAAAGTTTGTGGACAAAATGCATATGGATGGCTTAAAAATGAGTCTGGAGTCCATAGACTGGTCCGTATATCACCTTTTGACTCCGGTAAT
This sequence comes from uncultured Hellea sp., assembly GCA_905477785.1. Taxonomy (GTDB): domain Bacteria; phylum Pseudomonadota; class Alphaproteobacteria; order Caulobacterales; family Maricaulaceae; genus Hellea. The sequence continues at coordinate 2,235 of CAJQGR010000069.1, read as the reverse complement.
AGACGTCATACTAGTTTTGCTTCTGTATGGGTTTATCCAGAAATTGACGATACTATTGATATAGATTTGAATGAGTCTGATTGCCGAGTTGATACCTACAGAGCATCTGGAGCAGGTGGTCAACATATTAATAAAACAGACTCGGCTGTTCGCATAACACATGAACCCACTGGTATTGTTGTGCAATGCCAAAATGATAGATCACAACATAAAAATAGATCCACGGCATGGGATATGTTAAGGTCACGACTATATGAAGATGAAATGCAGAGAAGGGAAGCTGAGGCACAAGCTTCTGCTGATAATAGGTCAGAAATTGGATGGGGTCATCAAATACGATCATATGTATTACAGCCCTATCAGATGGTTAAAGATTTACGCACCTCTGTAGAGACTTCAAATACTTCAGCAGTGCTTGATGGAGACCTCGATCAGTTTATGTCCGCAGCCCTATCTATAAATATGGATACGTCAAACTAGGTAATTAACTTATATAATTACTTTTTAATTTAATATCATCTATAATTTTGTACTATTTTTATTGCTGTCTTCTGTAATTATTTGTTCATTTTTTAATTTAGATGAAGTTTTTCTGTTGCATTTTCCATCAAAAAATGCGCCATTTGCTATAATTAGCTGATCTTGTGTTAGATCAGCCTTTACACTAGCTGTCTCTGTCAATTCTATTTTTGTGGCATCTATTTTTCCTGTGACGTTTCCGCGTATTCGGGCTGATCTTGCTATTATTTTTCCAATTACGGTGCCTTTTTCTCCAATTATAACACCACTTGCTGTTATGTTTCCATCTACACGTCCGTCTATATGGACATCACCTTTTGTTTTGATGTCACCAATCACAGTGAGATCTGACCCTAAGATAGACGGGGCTAATTTATTTTGAACGGGAGGATGGGATTTCTTTATGTATATTTCTTGTTTGTCAGAAGTTTTAGATGTGGATGTATTTATTTTATTGAACATAATAACCTGCTTTCAAAAACCTATTAGGATCTATGGCCCTTCCATTAAAATGAACTTCATAATGTAAATGAGGAGCAGTACTCCTACCAGTTGATCCCATTATACCAATTTTATCTCCTTTCTTAACATAATCTCCTACTTCAATGCCATCATTATTTCGCTTTAAATGGCCATATATTGTAATTAGTCCATAACCGTGATCTATTTTAAGAGAGTGACCATAACCGCCATTGTTTCCTTTAAATATTATTTTTCCTTCGGATGGTGCAATTATAGACGACTCTCTTTCTCCACCTGTGCCAAAGTCTATTCCTTGGTGTTCAGTGTATTGATTTGTAAAAGGATCTTTTCTTTTCCCAAACGGTGATGTTAATCTTTTAATTGAAGAAACCGGATAAGCTGTAGGAAGTGATTTAACTATATTAGCGAGCGTTTCAGCTTCTTTAATTCTTAATTTAAAGTTTTGAATGTTATCTGGAATTATATGATTTATATTATTTTCATTTTTTAATAAAGGTCCTCCAAAACCATCATTAGAATTACTAAGAATATCATTTACAGATATTCCAGTAGATTTAATTACTGCTCTTTTAAATTCTATTAAGTCTAAAATTCCATCTTCATTTTTTAATAATAATTCATTCTGAGCTTCATTAATTAAATTCAGTGATTCATAGGTTTTTGGTTCAGCCCAACTAACCAAACTCTCCAAAGTTTGATTTATTGATTTTCTGGGATATTTATCCAAATAATGAGGGGACATTACAATGGATCTATTGCTCAAAAACTTTTCTGTTTGGTCTTCTGCTTTTAGGTTAGTTATTGAAGCAATCTTTGTTATTATTGAGTGCTTTTCTTCAATTGTTTGTGTAATTTTTTCAAATTCATTTTTCTGTTTATCTAATAGTTTTAGTGCTGCCTCTTCACGAGTTTTCACTGTGTCTAATGCTCCTTCATATTTTAACTCAATCTTCTTTGCTTCCTTCCAGGGAGCTCTGAGTGGATTGTAACCCCAGACATAGCTGAAGAAGGTGAAAATACACCATGCTATTATAGCTGTGATAGTTCCAATTATAATTACTTGATGACTTGTGCTGATTAGGAAAAATTTTACATAACCGTTGGATCTCACCAAAAGCTGACGTTCAGGTAAATTTTGTATAATTTTTTCTCGCCATATTTTTAATATATTATTCATGATTCCATACCAATGATATTTCGGTGTTAACCACACTAATTGGTTGTAATACAAGT
>CAJQGR010000068.1 GCA_905477785.1 uncultured Hellea sp. | reverse complement strand
CATGATGAAGACCATGATGAAGACCATGATGAAGAGGAAGAACTAGTTTCTATTGACCTCAAGCAAACCCGAATTGATCTAAATGCTGTTAGGAAGCTAGGCGGATACTTCGAGAGGTTACAATTATTTGCAGGATATGCAGATTACGAACACACGGAGATAGAAGGTAACGAGATTGGAACTGTTTTTGCCAATGAAGGACTTGAAGCACGTCTTGAGTTAGTTCAAAATGAAGTGAATGGCCGCAAAGGTGCATCTGGAATTCATATCCGAAAAAGAGATTTTAACGCATTGGGTGCAGAGGCATTTGTGCCTCAAACTGATACTCGGGAAATAGGTATCTACACATTTCAAGAACAATCCTATGATAATTTACATCTCAGAGGAGCGATGCGTTTTGAAAATAATAGAATTATTTCAGAATCACTAAACCAAAAAAAATCTTATGGTTTATTCAGTGTTTCAGCTGGAAGTGACTACCATTTCAATAGCCAGAATAGATTGGGACTAACTGCCTTCAGATCTGAGAGAGCGCCTACAAGTGAAGAATTATTTTCTAACGGGCCACATCTAGCTACAGATGCTTATGAAATTGGCGATGCGAATCTTGATAAAGAAACAGCATTAGGAGTTGAATTAGCTTATCGCTTTAAAACAAATAATTACTTCTTAACAGCAAATGCGTTTGTTACAGACTACCAGAATTATATTTATACAGATATAACAACTGAACAAATGATTGATGGTCTCGATGTTTATAATACATTAAGTTCCGATGCAGTTTTCAAGGGGGGTGAAATACAGGGTGCATATACATTTAAGGACATTAACAATATTTCCGTCTCAATTGATGGGTTGCTTGAATATATACGCGCCAAAACAACAGCTGGAAATATACCACGCATAGCTCCATTATCAGTCTTAGTTGGAGCAGAGGCTGAATGGAAAAGTCTTAAACTCCGTACCGAGTTAGATTATTCGGCTAAGCAAAGTAAATTATCTGCTTTTGAGTTGCCGACAGAAAGCTTTGCCCAGTTAAATGGATTTTTAACGTGGACTCCTGAATTTAATCAAAATGTTAAATTTAAACTTTCGGCCTTAAATTTATTTGACAAAGAAGTTAGGCAACACTCATCCTACCTTAAGGATGTAGTACCATTGCCAGGAAGAAATTTCCGATTTTCTATTAAGACTACATTTTAAAGTTAGTAAATTTAATTACGCATGGAATATAAATTCTATGCGTAATTATTAGCCTTTTTATTCTCTTATTAATAGTTTTAGCACCTAGCTTTATAACTTTTTCTTAAAGAAGACTACCACTCAAGCAGAATATTTTTCACAAGCTTTCCGGATAGAGTTAAATCTTGAGTACTCCATGGTCCCTCAGAACTGACTCCTGGTTTAAAGATAGAAGCAGCCTCATCTTTATCACTGACAGCCCAGTTTAGGTGAGATAAATTATGTTTCCTTATAAACTTCATCCATTCAAGAGTTGACTCTTCATCCACTAAGCCATCTCCATCATAAGATACCGTACCCCACTCTGATATAATGAGAGGTAAGCCCCTACTTATCGCATACTGTGCTTTTTTACGAAGTTCACTTTTGTGGGATGCTGCATAAAAATGTAAAGCATATAGCAAATTATGATGACCCAGTATCGGCTTGTCAGCCGCAATATCAACATCTTGACTCCAACTCGGAGTACCAACAATTATTAAATTATCAGGATCTATCTTGCGTATCGCATTAATTACAGTCTTGGAATAGGGCTTAACGGTTAATTCCCATGAAGTATTAGCTAAAGGCTCATTGTAAATTTCGTATATTACATTTGGAGTTTCTCCATATTTTTTTGCTATAAATGTAAAAAACTCTATTGCCTCGCTTATATTTTGTTCGGCTTGGTGAGAGTGCCAATCGACTATAACATAAATTTCATTTGCGATTGCCGCGTCAATTACTTTAGTAATTTTTGATAAATTAGATTTTTTGTCTTTTAAGTAACTACCTTGACCTTGCGCACCCATTGCAACTCGAATGATGCCAGCTTTCCATTTTTGTGCAAACTCATCAACCGCTTCAACATTATAAAATCTTTCTTGTCCCCAGCCTGTATTAGACCAAAATAGACTTAACCCTGCCAGAGATATTATTTTTTTATTGGCATCCTGGATGTGTTTGCCAACAACGGATAGTTGACCATGATGAGAAATTGGGGAGACTTTCTGCGAACTGAAAGATACTTCCGTAGAATATGAGGTCACATCTTCTGCATAAGAAGAATTAGCTGATAAAGCTACCATAATCAGATAAATTATAGATAGCTGTATTCGCATTAAAAGGTTTAACATCTAGAGTTATAAAATCGATATTTTAATGATAAAGCTTATTCTTTGGGGGCTGCTTGAGCATTCTGCATCATGAAGTATGTATCATCAAAAACTTGAAATTTTACATATTTACCATTTTCAATAACAGCCATATGAAGAGAGTCGCTTACTTGACCACCTGTTGTCATTTTAGTTTTAATAAAAACGGTATTTCCAGATGCATGGTATGAGATAGGCTCAACTTTAAAGTCAGGCCAATAAGCGGCTATGGGAGTAAATACATTTTTTATAACATCTTCAGGTCCAATATAAGTGCCTCCATATGAAAAGCCTTTTGGCATAGTCCATATAGCATCTTCAGCTTGAGTAAGGGCCCAAGCTTCCATATCGTTTACTTTAAAAGCATCATATCCAGCTTTTGCATATGCTATCAGCACTTCACTGCTAACGGCTTCAGAAGTAGCCTCAGGGGCTTCAGATGTTTGTGTCATACTGCACGCTAAAAGAACCATGCCTGTAAATGCTAAAGTAGTAAATTTTATTATATTCTTAATCACTATAATCTCCTTTTTTCTTTAATTGAAATTAACGTCATTAAACATAAAATCAATATTTCAAAATTTTTAATTGAATAATAAATACCTTTCTACTAGTTTTTAGTATGCAATTTACTTTTTTAGGGGAAATATATGGAAAATTTAGTTGAATACCAAACATTAACATTATTTGGAACATACAGTATAGCTTTTGCTCTAAGGGCAATCGGCAGCATATTAGCTATTTGGCTTGCACTACGTGTTGCTAACAACATTCGTATGTCAGATGATAGTAACATGATCAGTAAACTCTTGGGTTCCGCCTTTGGTGGTTTAGTCATGTTTGGAGCTTTATATTGGCAGATGGCCTATATTACAGTTCGAGCTAATACAGCAAATGGCCTTAAAGCTTTAAGTGAAAGCGGGGTACAACTGACTCCAGGTAGCGAACAAGTTGTGGCTAACTTTGCAACAGATGCAGTATCATTGCCAATGCCGGTAGCTGCTTTTGATTTAGTCATTATAGCAATGATCCTATTGCAAATCTGGATGCCAAAAAAGGCATAAAAAGATAGCTATCTTAAAGCGCCGTGTAACACGGCGTTTTATATTTAAATATTTTTACACTGACTCAATTTTTAAAATCAATATCTAGTTATACATAATATAAATGAATATGAATGCAGCAAGTAACACGTTGCACCTTGTCGATATAAACCATAGAATTTGATTCATGATCTTCGCGATATCAAATATAATCAGAAAATTATGCACTTGTATTTTACTATGTTTTACAAGCGCATTTATTTTAAGTATTGAAACAATTGCTTTAGAAACCAAATCAATAGCTAGTACATCACTATGTGGTGATAGCTATATACTTGCACTCGCACCACAAAAAATTAGCCACCTTTCATGGCAATCAAGAAGCCTTTTATCTACTGCAGATGACAGACAAAAGAAGTTACCTCAAGTATGGAATGATACTGAAATATTATTGAACAGTAACGCTTCACATATTTTACTCGGGTCAGGGGAAACTAATAATAAATTACCATCAAAAATTCAAAAAATTGAATTAAAATGGGGTGAAAGCTTTGAAACCATAAGGTCTAATGCAGAGCTTATAATTAATTCCTTAGGACTAGAGAAAGATATAGTAGATAATTGGGAGGAGCGAATAAGGACCCTTCACCAAAATGCAAAAAATCGTAAAGTTAAACCAAAAATCTTATATTTATCTCGTTCAGGGAGCTCAGCTGGCTTAGATACCTTCGTCGATGCAGCTATAAAGTACGCCGGGGGAGTTAATATTGTAAAAAATACTGGTTGGTACAAGCCAGATCCTGAGCAACTCATAAAATATGATCCAGATCTTATCATAACAAGTTATTTTTCAAGTGGCTATGAGTCCGTAGAGGCTATTGCAGTACGAAATAAAGTTATAGAACGCTTTATTCATTCACACCCTGTTGTTGAAATAGAGGGTAGCTTATGGCCCTGCGCTGGCCCGGGCCTTATTCAAGCTTCGGAGAAGATAGCAATAGCAATAGATAATCTGTCATGAAACTTATTATTTTAATCATTTGCACTCTTAGCTGTGTTTTATTTTCATTATTCATAGGTACAGTAAACTTATCTTTCTTAGAAACCTTAAAAGCACTTATTGGACAGGGGTCCGAGACTAATAAAATTATAATAAGAGAGTTAAGGCTCCCAAGGTCAATTACTGGCGCAGTAATTGGGGCTGGGCTCGGTGCATCGGGGGCTGCCTTACAAAGCTATACAAGAAACCCGTTAGCCGCGCCAGGAATTCTAGGATTTACAGCCTGCGCTGCTTTAGGAGCAGTTATTGCATTGTATTATGGCTACTATAATTGGATTCCATTAGCAGCGTTAGTAGGTACAGCAATAGGGGCATTTTTGATTTTAAAAATTTCAGGAAATCGCAAAAGTGCTTCAACCCTTATTTTAGCTGGAGTGGGAGTAAGTGCTTTAGCTACTGCCATAACAGGACTTACAATGAACTTTTCACCAAATCCCTGGGCTTTATCAGAGATGGTCTATTGGCTTATGGGCTCGCTCAATAACTCTCAATTTACTGACTTAATGATATGTGCTCCGCTTACGGTTATCGGTATTGTATTGCTAACTCTAATTGGTCCCGATTTGAAGGCATTAAGCCTCGGTGAAGAAACTGCTATTTCATTAGGGGTTTCACTTGGTAGATTACGCGCCATACTTATTATTGGAAGTGCCTTATGCGTTGGGAGTGGTGTAGCAATAGCAGGAGCAATTGGCTTTATAGGCCTTTTTATACCACATATAATTAGACTTATATTTGGTGCAGATCCTATAAAACTAGTACCCTTATCTGCTATAGCTGGAGCTGGGTTTTTAGTTTTTGCAGATATAATTACAAGATTTCTTACTGGCCCAGGTACCCAGCTATATTTAGGCATATTAACTTCACTGATTGGCGTTCCCTTTTTCTTATATTTAGCAGTTAAAGAGACTAAATTATGATACATATCAACAATCTGCTATCCGGTTATGGGCCTTGTGATGTAATTCGTAATATTTCAACAGAAGGCAAATATGGCGAACTTATAGCTCTTGTTGGGCCCAATGGCTCAGGTAAATCAACATTATTAAAAACGATAGCAGGTATCATAACCCCCTCATCAGGAACAATTAAATACGCAGGTGAAAATCTTTCTAGTCTTTCAATTAGAAAACGGGCAAAAATTATCTCTTATCTTGCACAAAATCGAGAGGCATATCCAAGCATGCCAGTTTATGAAATTGTTGAACTGGGTCGTGCACCCTACAGAGGATCCCTAGGAAAAATTAGTAGTGCTGGAAAGGACATCATCGAAAACGCATTAAATCGAACAAAAACTGACATGCTTAAGAATAGAAAATTCAACAATCTTTCTGGGGGAGAACAAGCTAGGGTACTTCTTGCAAGAGCGCTAGCAGTAGATGCACCAATTTTATTGGCGGATGAGCCTATATCTGCCTTGGACCCTGCTTTTCAAATTTCAATGATGCAAACTCTTCAAAATGAAGCAAAAAATGGAAGAATTGTTATAGCTGCATTACATGATTTATCGTTAGCTTCACAATTTTCTAATAAAATTTGGATGTTAAATAATGGAGAAATTGTAGCTAAAGGGACCCCTAAAAAAGTCTTAAGCGCAGAAAACTTAAAAAACACTTTTCAATTAAAACTTCCAAAGGGAGGCTTTAAACAGCTACAACTAGCTAATTAACACTCTACTACATTAACAGCCAGTCCACCTTGACTGGTTTCCTTATATTTCGTTGACATATCCAAACCTGTTTGACGCATAGTTTCAATAACTTGATCTAATGAAACTTTCATTTTTCTATCTGAATGCAAGGACAGTCTAGCCGCATTCACTGCTTTAACAGTCCCAATTGCGTTTCTTTCAATACAAGGTATCTGAACTAGACCTCCAACTGGATCACATGTTAAACCCAGATTATGCTCCATACCGATTTCAGCAGCCTGGACAATTTGTTGAGGGCTACCACCCCATATAGCTGCCAACCCTGCAGCAGCCATTGAGCATGCTACTCCAACTTCACCTTGACAGCCCATCTCTGCTCCTGAGATAGAGGCTCTTTGCTTATATAATAGTCCAATCCCGCCAGCTGTTAATAAAAATTTTTGAATATTTTTTTCTGAATGCGTTTCTCCGTAACAATAATGTCTGATGACAGCAGGAATGATACCCGCAGCTCCATTCGTAGGTGCAGTTACAACTTGTCCACCTGAAGCATTTTCTTCACTAACGGCTAAAGCATAAACATTAAGCCAATCAAATAATTGTTCACGTTCATTAGATACTTCTGTTCGTATTAATTTTTTCCATAAGTCAGGGCTACGACGCCGTACATTTAAACCACCAGGCAATACCCCTTTGCCATTGAGACCTCTATCGATGCAATCGAACATTGCTTTAGAAATTTTATTCAAGGCTCTATCTGTCTTTAATCGATCTCTGATTGCATCTTCATTAGCAATTATAACCTCATCTATAGACATTCCATGCTCTTCACATAAACTCAACAAATCCTCTGCTGACCCAAAATCAAGCGGTGCTCTATAGCCATGAGAAACAATATCATCTTTTAAGGGGGAAGATAGTTCATCCAATGAAGCTATAAATCCTCCACCAGTCGAGTAATATATTCGCTCCAGAAGTTTATTACCATTGAAGTTAAATGCAGTCATCTGAATTTCATTTGGGTGCAACTTTGGTGGTGTCTCATAATCAAATAATAGATCTGAGTCGAAGCTAAAGTTTATGCACACACTTCCATTTAATAGAATTTGGTTTTTATTGTACAGCTCCGAGAGCATTTTAGATGCAAGTTCAGCGTCAAAAATTTCGGGACTATAGCCCAGTAAACCATAAATGGTTGCCTTGGGAGTTGCATGCCCTTCTCCTGTAAAGGCTAACGATCCCCTTAGTACAATCTTTATCTGCTTCGTACTTTCTAAAATACCGTCCTTTGTTAATCTACTAACAAAGCGTTTGCCAATACGCATAGGCCCAACTGTATGACTAGAGGAGGGCCCTATACCAATGCGGAATATATCTAAGACTGATAACATATAAATTAACTATAAAAAAGATTTCAGTTACCTGATTTTCTTTGCTACAAATATGAGTGCTAAAAAATACTAAGCACTCAATTGTTTACTAGTTAATTTATAGAAAAAATCTTATCTAATTTAATATGATAAGTATAATTAAAGAGAACCGTTAATAAGTTTCATAATACCTGAAAAATCTAGAGAGTCTTTATTGGCCGATTCCATTGAGGCGTACATCGCTTCTGACTTACTTCCTAGAGGAGTGGAGGCACTTACCGTTGTGGCGGCATCTTGTGCGAGTCGCAAGTCCTTAAGCATCATTGCAGCTGTAAACCCTGCTTCATAATTTCTATTTGATGGCGCACTTTCAACAGGTCCTGGCGCTGGGCAGTAACTTGTCATAGACCAATTTTGACCACTAGCTGTAGAGGAAATATCATAAAATTTTTGAGCACTTAATCCTAATTTTTCAGCAAGATTAAATGCCTCACAAGTACCTATCATATGGATTCCTAGTAGCATATTATTGCAAATCTTAGCAACCTGACCGTTACCAGCATCGCCTGCGTGGAAAATATTTTTGCCCATAACATTAAGATAGCTTTCCGCTCTCAAATACGCTTCCTCTGAACCACCACACATAAAGGTGAGAGTACCTGCAGAAGCACCGCCAACACCGCCTGATACTGGAGCATCAATCATATCAATATTTTTAAAAGAGGCTGTAGCTATCATATCTCTGGCAGTTGCAACATCTATAGTAGAGCAATCGATAACCAAGACTTCTGATGAAATCACTGACATTATATCAGCACATACACTTCTTACAATTTTTCCATTAGGTAGCATCATAATAACTGCATCAACTGATTTAACAGCCTCTTTTATATCAGTGACCACCTCACAGCCTGCAGCTAAAGCTGAGTCACGAGCTTTAGCGGATACATCAAAGCCTATAACTTTATGACCTGCCTTTACGAGGTTAGTTGCCATTCCAATTCCCATATTGCCCAGGCCTATAAATGCTATTTGACTCATGTAATAAACTCCTGAGGTGGAATTGCTGTTTTTCGAAACAGTCTATCTATTTGCGTTGAAGAAACTTTATCAACAGATGCATGTGACCATTTTGGATTACGATCCTTATCAATCAGTTGAGCACGTATTCCTTCATAAAAATCCTGAGTTTTTAAAAAATTTAGAGATATATCTAGCTCTTGAGTCATAACCTGGCGAAAAGTCATACTTTCTCCTCGCCGTAAAGCTTCAAAAGTCACACACATAGCTAAAGGAGATTTACGTCTTATATTTTTAGCCTGCTTCGCTGCCCATTCACTATTATCATTATCAAGTGACAATAAAATCTCAGGTACAGAGCTACAGCTGAATGCCGCAATTGCCTTTGGTATTACATCATGATCAGGCGGGACTTGAGAAAAAGCCTTTAGCACTTCTTTTACTCTAAAGTCTGTACCATCTAAATCAGCCTTACCAAGTGCTTGAATTAAATCTTGATGTTTGTCTGTTGGCACGTAAATATTAGCAATACCTACGTAACATGTTTGCCCAGCATCTAATCGAGCACCAGTGAGACCGAGCCATTGTCCAATATTCATACCAAGTCGAGGTAGAAAATATGTTCCGCCTACATCAGGGAAATAGCCTATACCAGTTTCAGGCATAGCAAAAATAGTGGCATCACCTGCTATACGGTATTTTCCATGAACTGAAAGACCTACGCCTCCACCCATTACAAAACCGTCTATCAATGAGATATAGGGCTTAGAATAACAATGGATAAGTTCATTTAAAGCATATTCAATGCGCCAGAATTCTTCTGCGCGAGTATCTCCCGCTTTACCACTATCGTGTAATAAAATAACATCACCGCCAGCACAAAATGCTCTATCACCCATTCCATCAATTAACACAGCTCCGATTTCGGGTTTACCCTGCCATTCTAAAAGGAGCTCAGTTATTTTCTCGCACATAGCATATGTCAAAGCGTTTAATGCTTTGGGTCTATTCAATGTTATGTGACCTAAATTACCAATTATCCGATATTGTATTTCGTCAGTCATATATTCCTATTGCCTTAAAAGAGATCGCGAAATAATCACTCTCATTATCTGATTAGTACCTTCCAGTATTTGATGAACCCGAAGGTCTCTAACTATTTGTTCAATCTCATACTCTGACAAGTAACCATAGCCCCCATGCAACTGAAGAGCATTGTCAGCTATTTTACTGCACATATCTGTAGAATAGCGCTTGGCCATCGCGCAAGCAGCGCTCGCATTTGCAATGCCTTTATCAATCATATCTGCACCCCTATATATCATCATACGAGATGCCTCTAATTCAGTAGCCATATCGGCGAGCATAAATTCTGTATTTTGAAAGTCAGATATAAACTTCCCAAATTGCTTTCGTTCAGATGTATATTTAATAGAAGCGTTTAAAGCTTTTTGCGCACCTCCTAATGAACATGCGCCTATATTAATTCGCCCACCATCAAGACCGCTCATTGCAAACTTAAATCCTTCACCCTCTGCGCCCACACGATTTTTTTCCGATACTTTACAGTCTTCCATTATGACTTGCGCGGTTGGTTGGGCATTCCAGCCCATCTTCTTTTCAGTAACCCCAAAACTTAAGCCCGGTGCGTCTTTTTCAACTATGAAAGTTGAAACCCCCTTAGCTCCTTGGTCAGAGGTTCGTGCCATTACAAGGTAAATATCCGACCAGCCAGCTCCTGATATAAAAGTTTTAGTTCCATTAAGAATATATTCATTCCCCACTTTTTCCGCTTTAGTTGAAAGTGAGGCGGCGTCAGAACCAGAACCAGGCTCGGTCAAACAATAGCTTGCTATCAAATCACCTGAGGTAAGACCCGGCACATATTTTTTTCTTATTTCATCTGTACTATAACGGTCTATCATCCACGCCGCCATATTATGAATTGTAATCATAGCTGTATGCGAAACATCACCAGCTGCAAGTTGTTCAAAAACAAGGGCACAGTCTAGGCGGGAAAGTGCTGTTCCCCCATAGTCCTCAGAAGTGTAAATCCCCATAAAACCAAGTTCTGCAGCCTTTGAAAAAACATTGCGGTCAAGAAATTTTTTTTCGTCCCATTGAGCAGAAAATGGGGCAAGCTCAGATGTTGCAAAACTCTTGGCCATGTCTTGAATTAAGATTTGTTCTTCTGTTAATTGAAAGTCCATATATTATTTATTACCTTAAATTTTCTGCATTTTAAGTCGATAGCATTTACTAAAAAAACTGATAAAAGAGATGGTTATTAGAATGTAGGAATAATAAAAGCACTATCTTTTGTTTCACCTTCTGGCCATCTTTGAGTTACCGTTTTAACTTTAGTATAAAACCGCAGGCCTTCCATACCATATTGATTAGCATCACCAAATGCACTTCGCTTCCACCCACCGAAACTATGATACGCCACAGGAACGGGAATAGGTACGTTTATTCCTACCATTCCAACCTCGACTCGATCAGCAAACTCCCGAGCTGCTCGGCCATTTTGAGTAAATATAGCTACGCCATTTCCGTACTGATGTTCAGAAGGTAACTTTATTGCTTCTTCAAATGTTTTAGCCCTCACTATTTGAAGTACAGGACCAAAGATTTCATCTTGATACGTTTCCATGTCAGGCGTTACGTTATCTAGAAGGCTTGGTCCTATAAAAAATCCATTTTCATAGCCTTGAAGAGAAAAATCTCTTCCATCAACCAGTAATTTAGCACCTTCCTCCACAGCCTTAGTAACTTGGGATTTAATACTTTCCCTATGTTCAAGTGTGACCACAGGACCGTAGTCAGCTTCTTTATCTTCTGAAATCCCTACCCTCATGGACTCTATAGCAGGTAACATTTTTTCTAGAAAACGCTCAGCTGTACCTTCTCCAACAGGAACAACAACCGGTAAAGCCATGCAACGTTCACCTGCAGAGCCATACGCGGCTCCCAAAATATCTTTAACGGCCTGATCCATATTTGCATCAGGCATTATAATTCCATGATTTTTGGCTCCGCCCATACATTGTGCGCGCTTACCGTTAGCAGTTGCGCGGGAATAAACATATTGTGCGATGTCTGAAGACCCTACAAAACTCACAGCCTTTATAGTTGGGTGGTCGCATATAGCGTCTACAATTTCTTTATCACCATTTATGCATTGCAGAAGACCACGGGGGCCGCCTGCCTGAACAAACAATTCTGAAAGCCGCATTGGTACTGACGGGTCCTTTTCTGAGGGCTTAAGAATACAAGCGTTTCCTGTAGCTATCGCCATCCCAAACATCCACATAGGTATCATAGCAGGAAAATTAAAAGGTGTTATTCCAGCGACAACACCTAATGGTTTGCGCATAGAATAAACATCAATTTCAGGGCCTGCGCCATATGTATGCTCACCCTTTTGCGCATGAGGAACCCCGCAAGCAAATTCAATAACATCAACACCTCTTATAACATCACCGCGCGAATCCGCCAAAACTTTTCCGTGCTCAGAGGATAATAAAGCTGCCAATTCATCAATGTGGGACTCCACTAATTGTTTGTAAGCAAACATAATTCTTGAACGGCGTTGCGGGTTTGTATTATGCCATAAAACTTGCGCTTTAGCTGCGGAAGCAACCGCAGCGTCTAACTCTTTTGGTGTTGCTAAATTTACTTGGGCTTGAATATTGCCTGTATTTGGATTGTATATATCTTTCTTTCGGTCTGAATTACCTGGAACCAATTCCCCGTCTATAAAATGTCCAATTTGTTTCATGCTATCTACCTTTGTTTTTTATACTAATAAGATATAATTTGAATCTATCTAACTGTTCTTCAGTCTAGGTTTATTGTTTTATTTGAGGGGTAGTCACAATAAAATTTTTAATAATTGGTGCTCGCAAACGCCTATTATATTCATATGAACTTCCATACCAATTATTAGTTACTCTTCCACCATCCTTGTACCAACTTGCTTCAATTTTTGACCATGCTAATCTTGATAATTTTTTCTGTGCTTGAATGTTATATTGCTTTTCTACCGAGCCCCTTACCTCGATAATGCCATCATCCGTAATAGATAAAAGTTTTAAAATATGTTCAAATTGAGCCTCTAATTTATAAATTATTGATGTATGCCCTGTATTGGTATTTGGCCCATACAACATGAACATATTAGGAAACTTATGAGTAGTCACCCCTAGATAAGCAAAGGCTCCGTCTTTCCAGTTTTCCTTTAATGTAAACCCAGACTTTCCAACTACATTAATTTCTTTCAGAAAAGGGTTTGTGTGGAAGCCAGTTGCATAAACTATTATATCATGATCATGTTTATTACCATTTATTGTTTCGACTGATCTCTTTCCAATTCTAGAAATAGTAGAAGTCTCTAAAGTCACATTGTTCTGACCTATTGCCCTATAGTACTTGTCTGATAGCAATATTCGTTTTGCCCCTACCGCATAATCAGGTATTAGCTTTGAAGCTTTATCCCTATTTTTTACATTCTTTTTAATCTCTAGATTATTTAACCTACGAACTAATGAACCGCGCAGTTTAGCGCCTTTTATAACAGGCCAAATTAAAAATTCACCCTGGCACCACAATGACAATCTGTATATTTTTGACAAAAATGGTATTTTCTTTGCAAGCCATTTTTCAAATGAAGAATATGGCCTATCATGCTTATTAATTATCCAATTAGGAGTACGTTGATATACAGTTAGCCTTTTAGCACCTTTGGCTAACTCCGGAATTAATTGGGCAGCACTTGCTCCAACACCAATGACACCAATTTTTTTACCTTCATACTTCACACTATGATCCCATTCTGATGAATGGAAGCTACTACCTATAAATTTATCTTTTCCTTTAAAGTTTGGCACTGAGGGGTGATGCAACTGACCAATTGCACTTATAAAAAATTGGCAATTATAAGTCGTTCCATTTTTTGTTTTTATATCCCACCTTCCATTACTATATATCGCATCAGTAACTACTTCTCCAAATTTAATATATTTATACAAATCACGGTCATTCGTAAATTTCTCAAGATAATTTAAAATTTGAGGTTGCTTGGCCCATTTAAAGTCCCACGCAGGGTTGGGGGCAAAACTAAATGAATAAAGCATTGATGCAATATCGCACTCTGCGCCCGGATAAGTATTATAACGCCATGTACCGCCAACACCGTCAGATTTTTCTAAAATTACAAAATCATCTATTCCATTTTCTAGAAGCCTAGACGCCATTCCTAAACCCGCAAAACCAGAACCGACTATGACTATACGCTTTTTTTTGCAGTCAACCACTCTTATTACCCGCCAGTGACTGACATATGACGTGCAACAGTGGGTTTAGCGCCGCGCTCTGATATATCAAAAAAATGTTTTTCAGGCTTCTCACGCATTGCAATACCCAAAAGTCGTTCTAGCTCAGCGTCAGAGTTATCACCTCTAATTGCAGCTCTCAAATCAAGTTTGTGACCATGGCCAAGGCATGTATAAATTTGTCCTGTGCATGTAACTCTTACGCGATTACAGCCAGCACAAAAGTTATTTGTTAAGGGTGTTATCATACCCAAAATACCGCCTGTTTCTTTAACTTTTGCGTAACGCGCAGGACCTCCGGTTCTCAGTGGCACATTATTAAGGGTAAAGCGATGCTCTAGATTATCTCTTATGGCATTAAGAGGGATATATTGATCTACGCGGTCTTCATCGATATCTCCTAGAGGCATCACCTCTATTAACGTTATATCCATACTTTTATTGTGCGCCCACTCTATCAATCTAGGTATCTCACTATCGTTGACACCCTTTAAGGCAACTGTGTTTATTTTAACTTTGATCCCCGCTTCTAGTGCTGCGTCAATACCCTTCAAAACAGCGTCCAAAGCATTACGGCGAGTTAATTTAGTGAAAACTATTGGATCGAGCGTATCCAGAGAGATATTAATGCGCTCAACGCCGCATAATTTAAGCTCTTTAGCATAACGCGATAGAAGAGTTCCATTGGTCGTTAAAGTAATCTCATCAAGTTTTCCACTAATGCGGTGTTTGGATAATTTATGCATAAAACTCATTAAATCTCTTCTAACGAGAGGCTCACCGCCCGTTATTCGAATTTTTTTAATGCCGCGCTTGATGAAAGATTCACATAGAGTGCCAAGCTCCTCAAGCGAAAGTAGATCTTTACGTGGCAAAAATGTCATATTTTCAGCCATGCAATATGTACACCTCAAATCACATCTATCCGTTACGGATAAACGCAAATAAGTGATTTCTCGGCCAAAGCTATCTATAAGTTGTTGAGTCATCAGGTTTACCTTATGGAAGGCGATTGCAACACTGACAAGTTATAATGGCCATCACAAAAATAAATTAATATAAATTATTAATTTTCTTTACTTACCGCTTGATATCTTCGGTCTATCAACATATATCCCCACACGCGGGGTGGAGCAGCCCGGTAGCTCGTCAGGCTCATAACCTGAAGGTCGTAGGTTCAAATCCTACCCCCGCAACCA
>CAJQGR010000067.1 GCA_905477785.1 uncultured Hellea sp. | reverse complement strand
GGCTAGTGCTCTGGAAGAGCCTGTTTTAGCAGGGGTTGATGAATCGACTATCGACTTATCTGATTTATTAGATGTGCCTGGCGATGAAATTGACAACCTAATTGAAGAGAAGGGTGACGATGATGAGCTAACTGATGTGGCTTCTGTTGATCAGACAGGCGAGGGTGAGGATGTCACTATTGATGAATCGGCGGTTGCACCCTTTGAGCTTGTTGACAGCCTGCTTGGTGAGGTAATTACGCCAGTAGAAGTTTAATTAATTACATTAAAATATATATATAATATATTGATTTTAAAAGTTTAATTTTTTATTTAATTCCTCAAAAACCTCCTCCCAATTTCCTCGTTTTTTCTGTCTGAACAACTTAATCGACTTATACCATGGGCTAGAACTTCTATTTAACAACCAGCGCCAATCAGGCACGAGGGGCAGCAGTACCCATGTAGGCTTACCCATCGCAGCACTTAAGTGAGCGATGCTGGTATCCACACTAATTACAATATCTAGGTTTTCGATAATGGCCGCTGTATCGTCCATCGTGGCATTATTATCGACTAAGTTATTAATCAATGTGCTGTCCTTTAGTGTATCTAAATTAGTCTTTCTAATATCTTTTTGTAAGCCGATATACCTATATTGTTTGGGAAGGTGAGGGATGAGGTCAGCCAGTGAAATGCTCCGGTTATGATCGTTTTTATGTAATGGATTTCCCTCCCACGCAAGTCCAATTAAGGGTTTTTGTTGCACATCTAATTTTTTCTTCCACTTTGATGCCAGTTTTGTATCGGCCCAAACGTAGCGGGTAGGGGACGGAATATTTTTCAATCCCGTTCCGAATTTTAAAGGCAGACTGAGTAGTGGGCACTGAAAGTCAAAATAGGGGAGTGTTTGTCCCATCAATATGATCGTAATATCAGAATCAATGCTACCAACAATATTTACCAACTCCTTATGCGTTTCAATGATGACTTTGGCACCTAACGCCTTGACGAGTAATATGTAACGGCTGAACTGAATTGTATCGCCCAGGCCTTGTTCGCTGTAGAGTAGAATAGATTTGCCCTTAAGTGACTTTTTTCCATCCCATAAGGGTTGTTTAAAACTTCTAATCACAGAAGGGTCAGATAAGTCTTTCCATCGCCATTCATATTGCTCCCAGCCTTTGGAAAAGTTGCCTGTTAGTAGCAGCGTTACTCCTAATGTGCTATTTGCTTCTGGGTAATCTGGTTTGAGGTTTATGGCTTTTTTAAGGTCTTTTAGGGCGAGATCCATCTTATTAAGCTCCTTATAAATCACTCCTCTATTGTTATAAGCCTCAGCGTAATTAGGTTTTAATTGAATGGCTTTGCTATAAGCTTTAACTGCATCATCATACCTTCCGAGTAGCTTTAAGGTATTTCCTTTGTTACTAAAAGCTTCTGCATAATCAGGTTTAATGTTTGTTGCCTTATCAAGCGCCTTATAAGAATCATTTGTACGATTTACTTCAGTGAGTATGACGCCATAATTATTAAGTGTGGCTGCATCATCAGGCTTTATTTGCAAAGCTGACTCAAGAAGTTTGATGCCTTTATCTTTATCATTAACCTGTCCATAAAGGATGCCTAATAGCTGTAAGGCATCAAAATGCTTAGGTTTATGTTTTAAAATTTGTTCGTAAATGTTTTTTGCTTCTTTTAGATCTCCTTTTTGGTGATATTTGAAAGCTTCAGAAGTCAGAAAGGAGATTGTTCCGGATAATGTTTTTTTTTCAGACAAACTAATAACCTACCTTTTTGTTATTCACAGAAGTAATATTACTGAATAATCTTATTAACATTACAAGGCAAAAGGTAAAAATTGTTATTTTTTTCATATACAATTAATTATACTTAAAATGTTGTATTTAAAATGAAAAAATCGAATTCCCTCTACGTTTCATCCCCTGTGAACGCACTCGTTAAAGGTATCTTGCGAGAGGATAAGACACTTAAAGAAGTGCTTAAGCACGGAGACTTTGGCTTAGGTACCTTTAATGATCTAGATGGTGAGATGGTGCTTTTAGAAGGTGTTTTTTATGATCTTCACTCCGATGGAAAAACAAATATAGCGGATATTAACCTTGAGACACCCTATGCCTGTGTGACACATTTTAAGCCTGAAACATCTTTAGTTATTAATGAAGAATTAACCTTTGATAGATTAAAAAAGAAAATAGACTCCTTATTCTTATCGAAAAACTTGATCTACGCGATTCAAGTTACCGGAAAATTTAAGTCAATTAAAGCTCGATCTGTTCCTAAACAAGATGCATATAGGCCGTTAGTTGATGTCGCAGGTGATCAGAAAGAGTTTTTCTTTGAGGAAGAGGAAGGAACTTTAGTTGGATTTTGGACCCCAGATTTTATGCATTCAGTGACGGTACCTGACTATCACCTTCACTTCATATCAGATGATAAACAAAGAGGAGGTCATTTGCTTGAGTTCTTATCAAAAAACGTTGAAATTAAAATACAACCTATAGAACAGCTTACATTGGATCTGCCTCACAGCATAGACTACCTTACTGCAAGCTTAGACGATGATATCAGTGATGATTTAGATAAAGCAGAACACTAACAAGTATTAATTACTTCGTATAATGTATATTATGTTAAATGAATTATTTAGATACATATCATTACGATTAATGTGGTTAAATATAGGTCTACACTACTAAGGATAAACTTGCGTTTGAC
>CAJQGR010000066.1 GCA_905477785.1 uncultured Hellea sp. | reverse complement strand
TGAGTATAAATTACCCGCCAATACCACAGAAACCAAAGTCGTCAATTTAGTTAAAAAACTAAATGATAATAATAAAGTTGACGGCATATTAGTTCAATTACCATTGCCAAAGGGGATAAATTCAGATAACGTGATCAAAGAGATTCATCCTGACAAAGATGTTGATGGCTTAACAGAATCGTCTGCAGGAAGGCTTTCCCTCGGGAAATCTGGTTTGAGACCGTGCACACCTACAGGATGCGTAATGTTAGCAAAGGATGAAATTGGGGATTTATCTGGAAAGCATTGTGTTGTTCTAGGACGCTCAATACTCGTAGGCAAACCCGCTGCTCTTCTGTTTTTAGAGCAAAATTGCACAGTCACAATAGCGCACTCACGAACAAAAAATTTAAAAGCCGTTTGCAAAAGTGCAGATATACTAATTGCAGCCGTAGGGCGGCCTCAAATGGTTCAGGACAGCTGGATAAAAAAAGGGGCCTGCATAATCGATGTAGGAATTAACAGAGTACCTAGTGTTAAGAGGCCAGGAAAAACAAGGTTAGTTGGAGACGTAGATTATTCTAATGCTAAAGAAATAGCTGGGTCGATAACACCTGTACCTGGCGGAGTAGGCCCGATGACCATAGCTTGCCTACTAAGAAATACAGTCATAGCCGCTTGCTCAAGAAGAGGCTGGGAAGCACCCACTATACTTGATTTTTAGATTAGCCAAAATAATGCAAAATTCTCTTTAATGAAATTTAGATAGAAGTTCTGCAATTTTTTTTGTGCGATTACTAAAGAGGATTTTTGTATAAAATCTTGAGGAAGCCCTTTTTACAGCTTCAGACCTTGTTGGATAAGGTGAAATAATTTTAGCAAGTCCAGAAATCTTAATGTTATTAACCATCGCCATATTGATTAAATGCATTATCTCTCCCGCCTGCTCACCAAGAATAGAACCCCCTAATATCTTTCCCTTACTATTTGCTATTATTTTAACTCCACCTAAAGTTGAAAACTCAGATATTGCTCTATCATTTTCATCAAAATTCCAAGTTAGACACTTAACTTTTGAAAATAGCTCTTTTGCTTTATCTTCAGTTATTCCGATACTTGCAAATTCTGGTTCAGAATAGATAACTGCAGGCATCGATGATGTATTAGCTTTTGCCAGAAAATCACCCATGAAAGGTGGAGAAAAGTAGAAATTCTGAATTAGTTTACCGGCATGATAACCAGCGGCATGAGTAAGCCCTCCCATACCTTTAGTAACATCTCCCGCAGCATATATGCGTTTGTTGCTAGTTCTTAAACTTTTAGACACTATTATTCCACTCTGGTCGTACTGAACGTTCGCCTTATCAAGTCCAAGATTTGTAATATTAGGGGACCTCCCCGCAGCCACTAATAGGTGGCTACCTTGGATAACTTTTCCATTTTCTAACTCTACAGATAATCCTAATTTATTTCTTTTTAGAACCTTTATTTTATCTGGATAATGAAAATTAATGCCTTCTTTTTTTAATTCACTAATTAAAATATCAGAATACTCTTTATCCAAATTTTCCAAAGGCTTTTGAGCATCAATAACATCAACATTTGAACCTAAACGACAAAACGCTTGCCCGAGTTCAAGGCCTATGGGTCCTGCCCCAATTACAATCAAACTTTTAGGTAATTCATCTATATTAAATATTGTCTCATTCGTAAGAAATGGAATATCATCTATACCTAAAACAGGAGGTATTGAAGCTTTAGACCCCGATGCAATCACAAACCTTTTAGCTCTTACTATCGCAGAGGGCGAAGAAACAGTAGTCTGATTTATGAACTCAGCATACTCTCGAATTACGGTACAACCTAAACCTTCAAACCGTTCCTGGCTATCTGCTGGAGCAATCCTATTAATTACTTTATGAACGTGCTGTTTTACGTTTTGGAATTTGATGTTTGGTTTTTTTAGTTCCACACCAAATGCTTTTGTTTTTTTAAAAATATGTGCTTTCTTAGCTGCTGAAATCAAAGCTTTAGAAGGAATACAGCCGTAATTAAGACAATCACCACCCATTTCATTTGCTTCAAAAAGAACAACAGACCTGCCTAACTGGGCAGCTCCTGACGCAACCGAAAGCCCCGCAGAGCCTGCGCCTATTATACAAATATCAACATCATATGATTTTTTATTCATGCCGCTCTTTTTAAGATTTCTTTAAATTAAGTTAGTTTGTTGTTGTTTTTAAAATACTTATAAACCACAGGCATAAAAGCAAGTATTGAAAGGGCAATAAGTGCAGGTATGAAGTTTTTTCCTGCATTTTGAATGAGAAGTGATACATCTAATAACTCACCGTTAGCAGATGCATTCAATAAAGTATCCCTTAATCCTGTGCCAATCAATGTATAAGCTAGAGTTCCTGGAATAATTCCAAACAATGTTGATACAAAGTAGTGACTAAATCTAGCACCTAATATAGCAGGTGCAATATTCACGACAGCAAAAGGAAATAGCGGAATTAGTCGAAGAGAAAAAAGATATGATAAAGAATTTTCATTAAATCCTCTTTCCATTTTTTTTAAAAATGGTCCCGCAATATTTTCTAAGGCGCTACTAAAAGAAAACTTTGTCAGCAAAAATAATATGCAAGCTCCTGCAGTAGCACTAATCACAGTTGTAGGAACACCTATAAAGGTTCCGAATAAAAACCCGCCCATGATTGTTAGTGCACTTGCTGGGATCATAAATACTGTTGAAAAAATATAAATAAAAACAAACCCGCTAAAAGCTATCCAAAAATTATTTTCAACAAGAGTATTTAAATCCGCCGCATATAGACCCAGTGAATTTGGTGTGAGATATTGGTCCCAATCTTGATATAGAGCAAATAGCAATCCTATTATCAGAATATAAATAGGCCAAATTTTAAAAAAAAAAGACTTTTGTTTTTTACTTTTATTCATGACATCTAATTGACTGTCACATCATTTAAAGTCCAGTCATAATTATATGATTTAATTTTCTCGACCTTTTTTATAGCATTTTTTAAGTCTTTATTTGCATGCTTTAATATATGGTCAAGTACCCCGCCGTCACTTTTAAAATCCCCTTTAAACCATTTATAAATCGATGAGACTTGTAACCCATCTTTCTTTAAAGCAACTCCACGTGAAGAGTTTATATATTCAGAAACTGCTCTTTGTTGGTCTGACTTTAAAGTTTCTCCTTTCCACGCTTTTTTTTGAAGGTTTGGACAACTTATAGAAGCGCAGTTAAGCATATAATGAATATATGGTGATAAATATTTAGATCTTAGTATTTTATGTTCTATATCATCGAGACTAACTAATTCACCATTTAATTTTATAATCTTACGCTTCCAAGGGCCTGAATTAAAGGGGCCTAGTTTACGTATGGATTTAATTGGGTAATTCTCTGTTATTAGCTTTACAGTAACTGCGTTATATAGGTTTGCGTAATAAGCTATGGCTTCATTTTTTAGCATTAGATTAGGGTCAATACCTTCAAGGCTAGTTAAATAATTATTCAATAACACCCAATCATCCGAGCTTTTGCTCAATGCAGCATAGTTAAATAAATTTACTCCGTCAGGCTCACTTTTTATGACGTAACGTTTTAGAATTAAATCCCAATCACTATCTACTGAGGAGTTTTTAAAGCTTTGCGCCTCGGCTTTATTATAGCCGTTCAGATTACTCACCAAATTATTATTTAGTGGTAAAAAAAGGAATATAATAGGCAGAAACAATGATTTTAGCATAGTGATTCCTTAATCGTAGTTTAATACAAACATCTGCTATCAAATAACACCTTAAACCATAATGTCCAAAAAGTTGTCAGTGATTTTTGATAAACACAGTTGTGTTCATTAATGATATTAGTTATCCATACAGATGTTTACGGGTATATACGTCATTAAGCTTTTATATAAGAACATAATATTTATGAAAAATATAAACTTTACCACCTTATGAGTATTAAATTCATTGATTTAAATTCTCAACAGTTGCGTTTGAAAGATGAAATCAATTCTGGCATTCAATCGGTTTTAAAACATGGCCAATACATACTTGGCCCTGAAGTCAGGAAGTTTGAAAAAAACTTAGCAAAATTTGGGAAATCAAAGTATGCTCTAGGCTGTGCAAATGGAACTGACGCAATCGTACTTCCACTATTAGCATGGGAAATTGGCCCTGGTGATGCCGTATTTTGTCCCTCTTTTACATATTGTGCAACAGCTGAGGCAATCGCTAATACTGGAGCTACGCCAGTTTTTATCGACATACACCGCAGAACATATAATATCGACCCTGAAAGCTTAGAAAGAGCCATCAACGAAGTAAAAAAAAATAGACAGTTAGTCCCCCGGGCAGTTATCGCAGTAGATTTATTTGGTCAAAGCGCAAATTATCCAATCTTATCAGCCATAGCAAAATCCTATGACTTAAAGTTAATTGCTGATAGTGCTCAAGGGTTTGGAACTACTTTAAAGGGTAAGCACCCATTGCACTGGGCTGACATTACTACAACAAGTTTTTTTCCTGCAAAGCCACTCGGATGTTACGGAGATGGAGGGGCTATTCTTACAAATGATGACAATCTTGCAATAAGAATTGAATCGCTCAGATTCCACGGTAAAGGTGAAGAGAAGTACGATAACACTCATGTAGGTTTAAATTCTAGACTTGATACCCTTCAAGCCGCGATTTTACTACCAAAGTTAAAAATTTTTTCTGAAGAAATTAATGTCCGGAATTTTATTGCCAATAGATACATTGACGGTCTCAAAGACCATGTCTCATGCTTACCAAAAATAATGAACGGCGTAATTTCTACTTGGGCACAATTTACTATTGAAGTTACAGATCCAGAATTATTTGCTAGAAGGCTTAAAGAAAAAGGAATTCCGACTGCACGGTACTATCCTAAACCAGTTCATCAACAGTCTGCTTATTCACATTTCCCTATTGAAGGAAAAAAACTTTTGAATACTGAAGATTGTAGCAATCATACTATCAGTTTACCAATGCATCCTTATCTTGATAACCGCACACAAGATATAATTATTGAAATAGTACAGAAAGCAGTCAAGTAAGTTTAGTTTAAGGTCATAAATTCACTTTTATAATACCTTACAAAGCTTGACAGATCACTTGAGCAGCACTAATGCACCATTTCGAAAGTAAAAGCAGGATATACTGCTTCGGAGAATGACATGAAACGTACTTTTCAACCATCCTTATTGGTTCGCAAACGCCGCCATGGATTTAGATCCCGTATGGCTACCAAAAATGGACGTGCTGTTTTAGCTCGTCGTCGTGCAAAAGGCCGTAAGGTACTGTCAGCTTAAACAGTACTTGCGTGTTATCGCCCTATGGAAAACCATATCAAACTCGGAGTGCTAAAAAAGCGGTCCGAGTTTTTGCATGTAAGATCAGGCAAATACAGAGCTTGCAAAAATCTTGTTATTCAAGCGAATACTAACCCCAGTAGCAATAACATTAGGGTAGGTTTCACAGCCACAAAAAAGATTGGTAATGCAGTAGTAAGAAATAAAGCCAAACGGCGCCTAAGGCATGTGGCTCGTGAGTTACTACCTGAACTTGGCATAAACGGAGTGGATTATGTTTTTATTGCTCGCAATTCCACGACATCAATTCCATACAAAAATTTAATAAGTAATGCACGCGGTGCCCTTGCAAGCATCTCAAAAATGAGCAAAAAAAGTATTTAAAAATTAGAACGGCAAAATTATGCAAGACCAAGGTAATGATCAGAAAAATTTTATTTTAGCCATGTTACTATCGGGTTTAGTGCTCATGGGATATTGGTTTTTCTATGGGCAGCCATTAGAAGAAATGGCAAGAGAAAATGCTGCATTAGAACTCAGTCAAGATACAAACAAAGACATTGAGTTATCAAACAAAAACCAAACCTTAAAAACTAAAGGCCCGACTGGTCAAAGAATTAATATAGAAACCGCCTCTATCTCTGGGTCGTTCATTACAGAAGGCTCAAGGTTTGATGATATTGCATTAAAAAATTACAACAAAACCTTAGATGTTGAGGATGGTTCAGTCGTTCTATTAGCTAAAGAAGGAAAAGAAAAATCAGCTTATCTAATGGACAACTGGACAAATATTAATGGAGGTAATGGTTCAGATACAAAGTGGACATTAGTTTCTGGAGAGACTCTCACTGAAACTTCACCTGTATTTCTTGAATATTTAAAGGATGAACTCCTAATTCAAAGAAAAGTATCCATAGACAATAAGTTTTTAATCACACTATCTGATAAAGTGGTAAATTTAAGCAGCAGTGAAAAAACTATCACTCGCGTTGGGGTAAGCCGTCAACACAATCTACCTGACGACCTAACTAACTTTTTTATTGTCCAAGAAGGTCCAATATCATTAGTGAACGGCAAGTATCATGATCAAAAATATAAAGGCCTTAAGAAAAAAAGTAATTGGAATGAAACTGGGAAAGCTGGATGGGTAGGATTAACTGATAAATATTGGTTTATTGCAAATATTGCACCACAAGACCAAACTATCAAAGTGAATTATGATTTTAAAACCATAAATACACAAGATGTATATGAAACCTCGTATACCCTAAATCCATTAACAATAACCTCAGGCTCTTCAGTGGAGTCTATAAGTCACTTATATGTTGGGCCCAAAGAACGTTCAACTTTAGTAAATTATGAGTCCCAAGGGATAGCAGAAATGGAAAGAGCAATCGACTGGGGAGCAATGCGCTTAATTGTTAGGCCCATAAGTTGGGCACTAAGTTTCCTAGGTTCAAAGCTAGGTAATTATGGAGTTGGAATACTCGTTTTAACATTTTTTATAAAGTTATTCATGTTTCCCTTATTTAACAAACAATATGAAAGCCAAGCTAAAATGAAAAAAGTGCAGCCAAAAGTAAAAAGGCTGCAAGAACTTTACAAAGATGACAGAATGAAAATGCAAAAAGAAATGATGGGTCTCTACAGAAAAGAGGGAGTAAACCCCGCAGCAGGTTGCTTACCTATAATACCTACTATTTTTGTATTTTTCTCACTTTATAAAGCTGTTTTTATTAATATTGATTTACGCCATGAGCCCTTCTTTGGTTGGATACGTGACCTATCAGCTAAAGATCCACTCTCAATTTTAAATGGCTTTGGCATATTACCTTGGGAAGCAGTTCCTGGACCCATACCATCAATTCTTGCAATTGGGCCTCTAGCAATTTTATATGGCATATCAATGAGTCTTATGTATACATTAACTCCGCCGGCAGGAGACCCAATGCAGGCCAAAATATTTAAATGGATGCCTTGGATCTTTATGTTTATTCTTTCACCTTTTGCCGCAGGGCTTTTAATATATTGGGTTTGGAATAATATTTTATCTTTTGGACAGCAGTATTACATAACTAGGAAGTTTAAAGTCGACACTCCAGTTGATGAGTTCTGGAGAAAAATAACAGGTAAAAATACATCTGGTAAAGAATAGTGATTAAAAGTGATAACCCATTATCTATTTCAAAAAATAGTATTGAAAAAGGGCGTTTGTTATTTGCCAGAGATGTAACTTTCATGCTTAGTGCAGTTAGCCTTGATACTCTTCCTCCAGCTCGACTTCCCGAAATATGTTTCGCAGGTAGATCTAATGTTGGAAAATCTAGTTTAATTAATGCACTAACAAATAGAAAAGGGCTGGCAAGAGCTTCAAATACCCCTGGCCGAACTAGGGAGTTAAACTATTTCAACATTGACGAAAGGTTATTTATTGTTGACTTACCTGGTTATGGGTATGCAAAAGCATCAAAGTCCGACATAGTTAGATGGACTAAATTAACAAGAGAGTTTTTATTTGGAAGGGCATCATTACGCCGCGTTTTTTTGTTAATCGATAGTCGCCATGGAACCAAAGAAAATGATATAGAGCTTATGAATATGCTGGATGAAACAGCTGTCACATATCAGATAGTTTTGACAAAAATTGATAAAATTAAAAAAAGTGAGATAGATGAAGTTTATATAAAAACGGCAGCTTTAATTGCCAAACGTCCAGCAGCATACCCAAATATAATACTAACATCTTCCGAGAAAAAAAATGGTTTGGATGAATTGCGTTCAACCATAGCAAATATAGCAATACCCTAGATATTGTAAAACTAGTGTAATATTGTTTTTTTAAAGATATAGTTCTTACTTTAGGATAATGAATACAGAGGTGGTAATGTTGAAACGACAATCAATACAAACAGGCTGGAAAAGTGCAAAAGAACTTTCAGAAGCTTTGCCATTCATACAAAGGTACTCTGGCCAAACTATAGTTATTAAGTTTGGTGGCCATGCAATGGGCAATAAAGACCTTACAATGCAGTTTGCACGCGATGTAGTTCTCCTAAAACAATTTGGTCTATGTCCAATTATTGTTCATGGCGGGGGACCGCAAATTGGTTCTATGCTAGAAAAACTTAAGATTAAAACAAAGTTTGTGGATGGCTTACGGGTATCTGATATTGAAACTGTAGCAGTAGCTGAAATGGTTCTTTCAGGAGCTATAAATAAGTCAATAGTACAGGCCATAAATGATGCAGGTGGGCGTGCAGTTGGACTATCTGGACGTGACGCAAACCTAATTACGGCAACACAAAAAGATAGTACTTTAGGGTTCACTGGAACCCCTGAGGCAACCGATATATCAGTCTTAAATGTTTTAACTTCAGCAGAACCAGGTTTTATTCCAGTGATATCCCCAATAAGTAGTGGTAATGATGGTAATTTTTATAATGTTAATGCCGATACAGCTGCCGGAATATTGGCCGGTGCCTTAAAGGCATCACGCTTGATGCTACTTACAGATGTTGAAGGAGTGATGGATAATGACAAGAATTTACTCACAGACTTATCCATTGATGACGCTGAAATCTTAATCGAAGAGGGTGTTGCTAAGGCTGGAATGATACCTAAACTTAAGACAGCAATTGATTCTATTTCAAGGGGCGTTAAAGCGGTAGTAATCTTAGATGGCCGAAAACCTCATGGCCTCTTAGTGGAGCTATTTACAGATCAAGGTGCTGGAACTTTGATTAAATGAAAACTTTTATTTATATTTTTTTTAGTCTGACCTATTCAATCCAAGCATTCTCTGAAATCTCACAACAAGATGTATTACAAAGTGACATTTCCCAAAATTGGGAAATTTGCAATGAGACAAGCTTCATATTAAAAGTATCAACTGCCTATAAAGATGTAGAAGCGAATGAATATAAAATAAATCAGAATACCGAAATTTACCCAGGTGAATGCATAAACAAAGAAGTATTAAATAGTTACCGAAGATATATATATGCAAAAAGCAGTCCTATTCATCAAGGTGGAATTAGAGAGTGGCGAGGTGAAAATCCAATTTGTAAAAATATAGCTTCTGCATCAGCAAGCATTTCAAGGAACTGCCAAGAAAATAACCTAGAATCTAGTTTCTTTAGAGTAATCGGGCCTAGAGAAAATATAAGTTATTTAATAGAAAAAAATGACTATAAAAAGAAAGCAATAACAGCTGGAACTCAGCGATTATTGCGGGATAATGGTTACAATATAAATAAAATTGATGGTATTTCAGGAAAAAAAACTATCCAGGCTTTAAGTGATTTTAAAAAATTACATAAATTAGAAAGTGAAATTGACAAAAAGTTGTTAATGCAAAAGCTTTCCAAGGTGGCTGAAAAAGAAGGTCAAAAAATGGGCCTTACCATTTGCAATAGAACAGACGCACCTATCTGGACTGCCCTAGGTATTGAGAATAGAAAAGAAATATCATCACGTGGATGGTGGAATATAAAAATCGGGAAATGCAAACAAATTATAAATAGAAAACTTAATTCTAAAAAAACTTATTATTTTGCTCGCAAAGAATCTAAAGGCATCATAAAATCAGAAGAAGAGAAAGGGTATTCTGATATAATATCTAATAAGGCTTCGGCCAAAAACTTTTGTATTTCTAATTCTAAATTTTCAGCAATAACTAACATTAATTGTATATTGTCTGGATACGATGATGCGCAATTTAGACAACTTCCATCCAATATCTTAGGTCTAACAGTAACTCTCACTAATAATGATTTTTAAAACGTCTTAATAAATTAATTAATAAGCTACATATGAAACAAAAACCTAGCCTTTCAAATATAAATAATTGGATTTTTGATTTAGATAATACACTGTACCGAGCTGATGCAGATTTTTTTTCACAGATCGATAAGAAAATAACTTTATATATTAGTAAATACCTTAAAATTCCTGAAACTAATGCACGTCTACAGCAAAAAGAATTTCTGAGAGACTACGGTACGTCACTTTCAGGACTGATGGATGTTTACAATATGGATCCAGAAGAATTTCTAGAATTTGTCCATGATGTAAATTTATCATTTTTAATACCCCAGCCAAAACTTCGTGAAAATATACAATTACTCAAAGGAAGAAAGTTTGTGTTCACCAATGGATCTCGAAAGCATGCTTTAAATGTAACAAATCATTTAAACCTTAATGATTTATTTGATGGAAGTTTTGGAATTGAAGATACAAATTACAATCCTAAACCTAATGAAAATGCGTATGATATTTTCTGCGAGCACTATCAAATTGATCCCAACTCGGCTATATTCTTTGAGGATAGTCCACGTAATCTCATAATTCCAAAAAAAATGGGTATGAAAACTGTATTAGTGACTTCAGATATCGATTATAATCATGAATTTAATAGC
This sequence comes from uncultured Hellea sp., assembly GCA_905477785.1. GTDB lineage: Bacteria > Pseudomonadota > Alphaproteobacteria > Caulobacterales > Maricaulaceae > Hellea. Next base: position 29,513 of record CAJQGR010000066.1, on the reverse strand, counting down.
AAAGGACTTGAAATTAATGACAATATAACTGATTGGATTGATTTCAAAACGAATGATATTGAAAGTTGGCTCACTGAACATATATTATCCGAATAATTGCAAACAAACGAAGTATTATTTATGAAAAAAATCATTAAAATCTCATTTTTTTTTCTTACTATTTTATTGATTGTAGTTTTCGTAATAAATAAAATAATAGCGCCAGGCCAAGATGCAAAGATGAATAAGGTAATACCACATGAAAACTTTGCGGTATCAAATGTAAGTGAAAAGCTACACAATAGCTTATTCATAGCTGACCTCCACTCAGACACACTGTTATGGAGCCGAAACCCAGAAAAACGCTGGAAACGCGGTCATGTAGACCTACCCCGCTTGCGTGAGGGGGGGGTAAATTTGCAAGTATTTAGCGCTGTAACAAAATCACCAAGAGGCCTCAATTTTGATGCAAACTCAGCTGGAGCACCAGATGATATTAGTTTATTAGTAAAAGCTCAACTTTGGCCTCGTCGAACTTGGAACTCAATATTTGAAAGGGCCATTTATCAAGCTCAAAGACTAAAAAAACTAGAAAGCAATCCAAGAAATAATTTGCTGATTGTAAAAAATAAAGCAGACATAGAAAATACAGACACGAAAATACTAGCACTATTACTTACAGAAGGGTCGCATCCACTAGAAGGCAAGATAGAAAATATAAAAAATCTTTATAATGCCGGTTACAGAGCGATGGGACTTCAACACTTCTTTGATAATGAATTAGGTGGATCACTTCATGGTAAATCTCAAAGTGGGTTGACAAATTTTGGAAGAGAAGCTGTCCTAGAAATGGAGCGTATGAATATTATGATAGATGTAGCACATAGCTCAAAAAATACAGTTGAAGATGTTCTTAATACAATTGAAGGTCCTATTTTCATTTCACACGGTGGAACAATAAGTGGCTGTAAAAAAACAATTAATCGTAACTTACCAGATAAAATACTGAAAGAAATATCTAACAGAGGCGGAATACTTGGTATTGGTTATTTCGATGGTGCTATTTGTGACATTACCCCAAAAGGCATAGCTAAGGAAATTATACATGCCATCTCAATCATGGACGAAAATTCAGTAGCACTAGGTTCAGACTTTGATGGAACTGTAACTACTTCTATCGATACTTCCGAACTATCAGCGATAACGTATCAATTACTAGAGCAAGGCTTATCTGAAACACAAATACGTAAGGTTATGGGAGAAAATGTTAGAGATTTCTTTTTAAGAAATTTACCTGAAAGCTAGTATTAGGGTAACTCAATAAGTAAGGTTTAATTGGCTAGCCTTGGCGAGCCTTAAAACGAGGGTCAGTTTTATTGATAACGTAAAGTCTTCCTTTACGTCTCACTATTTGGCAATCACGATGGCGATTTTTTAAAGATTTCAAAGAACTGCGGACTTTCATCGTAATAGCCTAAATTAGTTAAATTAAACGGGGCATATAGAGCCCAAGATATCTCCAGTCAAGAGCTATTGATCAAAGAAAGTTACCAATGTAATTCATTGAAATAATGAATTAGTCCTTGGCCTTGCTCTCTCCCTCGCTTATGACATTACCAGTATTCTTATCAAAATGGAAAAAACTATGGAAACCTTTGCTGTTTTAATGGAAAAACTTAATAATTTTGTCTGGGGCCCCCCCATGATGATTCTATTGTTGGGCGTGGGTCTTTTCCTTACGATCGGTTTACGGTTTATATCGCTTACAAAAATCGGCTACGGCTTTAATCAACTTTTTCGAAAACGTGATGATAATGCTAGTGAAGGAGAAGTTTCACCTTTTGCAGCATTAATGACAGCTCTATCTTCTACTGTTGGAACAGGGAATATCGCAGGCGTAGCAGCAGCAATTGCAATCGGCGGGCCTGGTGCGGTATTTTGGATGTGGGTGACTGCAATTTTAGGAACAGCGACTAAATTTGGTGAAGGCGTATTAGCTGTTCGGTTTCGTGAAGTTGATGCAAATGGAAATCGTGTAGGTGGTCCAATGTATTATATCAAAAATGGTTTAGGGCCCAAATGGCTTTGGTTAGCTGGGGCTTTCGCATTTTTCGGAATTATAGGGTCACTTTCGACAGGCAATGCAGTTCAAGCAAATTCAATCGCTGATGCACTAAAAAGTGCTTATAATTTTGACCCTCGCATTGTGGCAGTAATTCTATCACTACTTGTAGCAACAGTTATCATAGGCGGCATCAAGCGCATTGGTGCAGTTGCATCGAAACTGGTTCCCTTTATGGCTATTATATATTTAACAGCAGCACTAATTGTTATAGCGGCTAATATTGGAGAAGTTCCTGCCGCATTTGGTCTTATTTTTAAAGGTGCATTTGGCATGCAAGGGGCGGGCACAGGAATTACCATAGGGCTCATGATGCTAGCCATGCAAAAAGGTGTTGCTCGTGGACTTTTTTCTAATGAGGCAGGGCAAGGATCTGCTCCTATAGCTCATGCTGCGGCACAAAATGACAATCCTGTAAATCAAGGCATAATTGCAATGCTTGGTACAATCATAGACACTTTAATTATATGCACCATAACAGCACTTGTAATTCTAACATCGGGAGTGATGTCAAATGATTGTCTAGCTAACCCTGCCATTTTAGAGTTATTAGAATCAGGAACTACTCCTCAAGGCTGCGAAATTGGTGTTCCGCTAACAGCTGCGGCTTTTGACTCTATTCTTGTTGGTTTTGGAGAGCATATTGTTACATTTTGCTTATGCATATTCGCATTTACTACAATTATAGGTTGGTCTTATTACGGTGAACGCTGTACGGCATTTATTTTTAAAGAAAAATCAATACCGGTTTTTAGGGTATTTTGGGTTTTAGCGGTATTCCTATCAAGCTTTGCTATGTCATTTGAGACTGGTGAAGACAATCTTGTAGTGGCAACATTTTGGTTAATAGCTGATAGCTTAACTGGATTGATGGCAGCGCCTAACTTAATTGCTATTATTTTCCTCTCGCCAGTAATATTTAAATTATCTAAAGAGTACTTTCAAAGTAACCATATGTCTAAAGACAGTCATAAAATTAAAAGTAAGAAATAGTTTATTTATTTCCGCCAAGAATCTGAGAGTTATATAATGAATATCATTGACCCCAAAGTTGCAGTTGAGGAATTAAATGGCTGGACTGGTGGCGATGACTTTATAACAAAAGTCTTTAAATTTAAGGACTTTATTGAAGCATTTAGCTTTATGACAAATATCGCAATGATAGCTGAAAAAATGGATCATCACCCTGAGTGGTATAACGTTTACAATAGAGTTGATATAACGCTCAGAACACATGACTCAGGCGGGGTTACCGAGAAAGACATCTCACTTGCCAAAGCCATGGAAATTGCAGCTAGTTAATCATGCTTATACTATGACTGTATACTTTTATTATATTAATAAAGATCTCTGATGGCCTCAACTTTGATACCCAATACCCAAAAAAAGATAAGCTCTAATGTAGATGATCGCATCAGATTAGTGGGTTTAGGACGGAATGAAATTTTATTCCATCTAGAAAATTTTGGAATTGAAAAACAAAAATTAAAAATGCGGACAAAGCAAATTTTTCATTGGATTTATAATTACGGGGTTCGTGATTGGTCGGAAATGACAAATATTGCGAAAAAGCTTAGAAATGAACTTGAAGAAAAATTTTCACTTGAGCGTCCAAAAATTATAGAAAAGCAAGTAAGTAATGATGGAACGCGAAAATATTTAATTCAAATGAGCCCAGGTGTTGAGGTTGAGACTGTTTTCATTCCTGATGTTTCAAAAACTGGTGCACTATGTGTTTCATCGCAAGTTGGCTGCACTTTAACTTGTAAGTTTTGTCACACTGGCACTCAAAAATTAGTTAGAAATCTAACATCTCAAGAAATAGTATTACAGGTCATTTCAGCTCGTGATGATCTAAATGAGTGGCCGACCACACAAGAAAATAGAAAGCTAACTAATATTGTTTTTATGGGCATGGGTGAACCACTATACAACTCTAATCAAGTAGGAGATAGTTTAGATATCATTTGCGATCCAGAGGGCATCGGCATTGGTAGGCGAAGAATTACTATATCAACATCAGGTGTTGTACCAGAAATTGTCCCTATTGGGTCAAGAACGTCAGCTATGCTTGCAATTTCGCTTCATGCTGCAAACGATGATCTTCGTGAAAAAATTATGCCCATAAATCGAAAATACCCTCTTAAAGAACTCATGCAAGCATGTCGCGATTACCCTGGGTTATCAAACTCAAAAAGAATTACTTTTGAATATGTAATGCTTAAAGGAATAAATGATAAACCTAAACATGCCAAACAGCTAATAAATCTTTTAAAGGGTATTCCATCTAAAGTTAACCTTATTCCATTCAATCCATGGCCCGGCAGTGATTTTGAATGCTCTGACTGGGCTACGATAGAAAATTTTGCAGATTTAGTAAACAAAGCAGGCTATGCTTCGCCAATTAGAACCCCAAGAGGCCGTGATATTCTTGCAGCATGTGGACAGCTAAGGTCAGAATCTGAAAAATTAAGAGCAAGTGATTTAAGAAAATTGAATAAATCCAATTTAAAATTATTAAAAACTCCCTTTATACCGAAGACATGATTTTCAAATTTTTGTATCTAATTTGAAAAATATAGATTAGGAAGGCAGGATGGCATTTTTAGGAAATATTATTTGGTTTATTTTAGGAGGCTGGCTCCTTTTTATACTTTACTTAATTGCGGCAGTAATATTCTTTCCTATGTTTCTACCATTGTTTAGAATTGCTAAGTACTCTGCCTTTCCTTTTGGTAGAACTGTAATCAGTAAGAGAAAACTAGATAAATATCGCGAGTTAAATGGTAATGATACAGAGAGCTCAACAATGACAACCATAGCTGGAATTCTAAATATTGTCTGGGTTATTACATTCGGTTGGATATTGGCATTATCTCACTTATTAGCATCCATAGCTAACTTGTTCTTATTTTTTCTGATTATAACAATTCCAAACATAACCGGTCATTGGAAAATGATAAGAATAGCATTTATGCCTTTCAATACAGTTATTATTCCAAAAGACCTTGCAACTGAGATAGATACTGCTCTAGCCAAAGGTAAATTTAATTTATAATTTTTGGATTAAGGTTATCTATCTAATTGACATTAGACCTAATGATTACCTATGGATCTTCGATGAATTACCCAAATAACATACAGAATATGATAAACGACTTCCAGTTTTTGACTGAATGGGAAGACCGCTATATGCACGTTATTGATATGGGTAAATCTCTTCCTAGTCTTGATGAGAGTGAAAAAATTGAGAGTAACAAAGTAAAAGGATGCGTAAGTCAAGTGTGGCTTATTTCAGATAAAACAAACGACCCTGACCCTACAATATCCTTTCGCGGAGATAGTGATGCACATATAGTTAAGGGTCTAGTTGCAATAACTTTACAAATTTTTTCCGATCAAAAGGCTACTGAAATTCTTAAACTCAATGCAACAGAAATACTTAAAGAACTTGGTCTTGATGAGCATCTTTCTTTACAACGGGCCAATGGTTTGAAAGCTATGATTGCAAGGATAAAAGACTATGCGTTACAGGCATTAAACTAAGATTTAGAATTTCAGTATATAAGGTTCTTAGTCCTTACCTTCCATAAACTTCTATCTTACTGGTTATTTTATTTCCCTTTCTTTGTAGAACATACAAACGGTTATACTCAGTAGCCTCTACAATAGGCTCTCCAGCTATACCTCCCATAAAATTTGAGAGATTTGGTGTAGTGTTCGAGTGTCCAACAACTAGAAATATACCTTCTTTTGATAAAAGCTCTATTGCAAGAGCCTCTAAGGCTTTTGGACTATAGATGGTGGTTTCTAGATTTTTTTTCTCTGATACTGGTTTGGCTGTATTCAAGGTTCTTTTAAAATTGGAAGAATAAATGTGAGTAAGAGGTATATCTTTTAACCTTTCAGCAAGGTCCAAAGCTCTTTGCTCGCCAATTTCTGTCAGGCCTGGGTCAACTTTATCTGTTGTTTTTTCTGCATGCCTCACTAAATAATATTGCGCATCGTAAACATTGTTAGAGCCACAACTGGATAACATAAATAATGCAAGAATTGCTGTTAATCTACGTATTATCATTTTTCCATACCCTTTTTATGATCCCCAGACTACTTAGCATTTATCCTGTTCAAATATTCTTATCAGAAAAGGGAGGTAGAATTTTACTTTTTTTTATCGTTGTCTTTTTTATTTTCTAGATTTTTTGCCCTTGCTTTAAATCCTAAATCAAAACCTAGTAAACTTATTATAGTAGTTAAGAGTGCAAAAGGCGGATAACGCAAAGTCAGCAAGACAAATATCCCAAGAGACAAACCTAAAATAACTGCATATGGATGTAATTTCATTTTTCTAGTTCCACGTCCCAATATAAATAATCCGCCCAAGTCGCATGTAAATGGTTAGGCGGAAACTTTCTACCTTTTGCTTGTAGCTGATGAATGGAAGGCTGAAAAGGTTTTAATTTCGGAGCCATACCAACTTCCTTGGGCAAACGACCCCCTTTTTTAAAATTACACCTAGTACAAGCCGCAACAATATTTTCCCAAGTAGTATTACCCCCTAAACGTCTGGGAATGAGGTGATCAAAAGTTAACTCCTCAGAACTACAACAATAAACACACTTAAAACCATCACGAAGAAATAAGTTAAATCTAGTAAAAGCTGGAGCCCTATCTTGAGAAACATAATCTTTTAAGGACACAACCGAAGGAACCATCATTTTATAACTTTCCGACCGGATTACTTTTTTATAATTGTTAACAACATTAACTCTATCAAGAAAGACTGCTTTAACCGCATTCTGCCAAGGCCAAAGAGATAATGGCAAATAACTTAGTGGCTGGTAATCAGCATTCAAAACAAGACATGGGTAATTGTAGCAATCATTAGATGCCATTATGTCTTCTTTATCGACGTAACCCAACTAACCAAACTCGAAGTAGGAAAAATAACTAAAACGAAAATATTTGAACACTCTACTCCAAATCAATTGATATTAGATATTAAGCTGATTCAGTAAATTTTATCAAGCCGTAGTGTATAAGAAATTAAGGATATCAAGTATTGGTAGTGAGAGTGAGACTTGAACTCACGACCTCAGGATTATGAGTCCTGCGCTCTAACCAGCTGAGCTACCCCACCATATACTCGAGAAGCCGCGGTTTAAGGTAAATTAGCACTTATTACAAGTCTCTTTATAATTATAAATATGATAAATAAGGTGTATTTTATCTGGTCCACTCCAAATTCAATATACTTTAAGTTCATAATCTAACTATTCACATATTTAGTCATAATTACTAAATACAGACTTTTGAATTTGCCTAAATTAGTTGATAAGGGCTTCGGTAAAGCAATAAAGTCGCTTCAGCTATCGTTACGGAAAAATCAGACATAAATAACTCAGCTTCTAAACCATTGGAAGAAAAATATTGCCTGAGTTCAGCAAATTGAAATACCATTTTGATTAAACTGCAGTTAAACATATGCATACTGTACAATATTGCACTAAATGATATAAAGTTATATAATATTAAAAATTATGTCTTGAATTAATGAGAATTGCACATATTTTTCTATTATCCATAGAATAGAGAGATTATTATGCCTATACAAATTGATGGTATTGATGCCAAAATACTTAATATAATCCAAAAAGATGCAGCTGTTTCCGTTGCCGATATAGCAGATAAAGTTGGCTTATCATCTTCGCCTTGCTGGAGAAGGATAAAGCGGATGGAAGAATTAGGCATTATAAAAAATAGAGTTACTATTCTTGATAGGACAAAGCTTGGTCTTGATTTTGAGGTATTCGTGGCTGTTAAGTTAGCTCTTCCAAACAGAGAAAACATGGAAAAACTTGAAAAGGCAGTGGCAAATATGCCGGAAGTTGTTCAGTGCGCCTCAGTCACTGGGGCGGTTGATTTTATGCTTCGTGTCGTAACAAAAGATATGCACTCTTATGAAGACTTTTTACGTGAAGTCCTTCTATCAATTGATCTAATTTCAGATGTACAATCGCGTATAGTACTTAGACAAACTAAAGAAAGTAACTGCATACCTTTGAATTTAATCAGTAATGCAGTACCCAGAGTTTCGTAACTGAAAGTTCAAATAGTTTCTATATAACCATCAAGTTCACTTTGTTTATTTATATTAAAAAAATACTCATTTTTAGACCATCTAACTAATTTAGCTTTAACCAATATAGCTAATTTATTTAATGAAATAGAGTCATCAAATGATATGTTATTAAAAACTGGATCAAGGTCTTCCATTCTCCACCACCCATGCGCAGGATGCTTTTGCAATCCAACTACAGATATATTAGATGTTGAGTTCGAATAAATCTTTTTTAAAAAATTCTTAGGGGGGTTGGGGACATCAATTGCTAAAGTGAAAAAGCCTTTTAAATTTAAATCACTCGTATTCTTAAAATACTTCCAGGTCGAATATATCCCACCAACAGGGCCCTTGGGTCCATGGATTTCATCAGATACAATTAAAGCTTTTAATCCATAATCGTGATAACCTGAGATAATAAGATGATTAGTATGATGATTAATTCTTTCAAGAATAATATCAATCATCCGCTTACCGCCAATTAATATTTCACCCTTATCCCGTCCATTAAATCGACTTGCTGATCCTCCAGCTAAAATGACTATGGGTGCGGAATCAATGGAATTATTCATAGATGACCTATAATAACTATCAGGCCATTTTTTGCAATAAATTTGCTAATTAAGTGGAAGGCTATACCTGACCCAACAAGGACTTATATTCGGCTGCTTCGTTCCCGACCTGACCGGGTTAACAAGAATGTTGTCCAAGATAACCTTCCGGAAGTCTAGTTACGTAAATAATCACTCTGATGCAAGAGACTAAAAAAATAAACTATTTAGTTTATAAAAAATATGCATAGTTTTAATAACTATTAAATTTATCTAATATTTTTTATCAATACTAACAATATACTAAAGAGCCTAAGTTATGGAATCTCATACCAGAAGTAAATCTTTCATTATGCCATTTTCTGGAGATGAACTAGATCATGCTGAAACAATACGTACAACTGAGCAATTAGAAGTTTTTATAAAACAGAATGATGCCAAATGCTTATGCCTAAACAATGGATCTATTGCTATTGAGAGTACTGGGGGCTTAAAGCTTATTCATCCATCAACACTCATAGGTAAAAAAATAAACGACCCTGGCCCAGTTTTTCTTGGACTTAAAAAAAATATACCTATATTTTCGGCATCTATTGTTGAACCCAATACTTTAAATCAAGATTTAGTCTTTGAAGATTTAAGAAAAGCATCTAAGTTTTTAAGTCCCCAAGAAATGTCCCTTGCAGGTCGTGCAAAGTCTCTTATGGAGTGGCACATAAATCATAGGTTTTGTCCTAAATGCGGACAAATAACTCAACCCAGCAGCGGTGGAATTAAACGCGAATGTAATTCGTGCAGTTCGGAGCATTTCCCTAGAGTTAATCCAGTAGTAATTATGCTTATAATATCAAAAAATAAAGTGTTACTTGGAAGGGGTAAGGGGTGGCCAGAAGGTGCAATGTCAGCTTTAGCTGGCTTTATATCACCTGGAGAAACAATTGAAGAAACTGTTAAAAGAGAAACTTTTGAAGAAGTTGGAATCAAGATAGAAAATCCAAAGTATATATTTAGTCAACCTTGGCCTTGGCCTAGTCAGCTAATGATTGGTATGGTTTGTGAAGCGCAAAGTGAAGATTTAAATATTAATACAGCTGAAATTGAAGAAGCCAGGTGGTTCACAAAGGATCAAGTTAAGGCTGTCTATAATAAATCGGGTGATCACTTTCTTAGGCTACCCAAATTTACTATAGCTCACCATTTATTGAAAAATTGGATTGAAGGTTAGAGTACTGGCTTTTAATAATACGAATATTAGGCAAGGAAAAAACTTCATGATCCAATTCTTGACTCATGAGCAATGTAAGTACCCAACATTGTAATCGATTCGGTATAAAAACTAAGTTCTTCTAGAGCATGGGCCATTCCTTTTTCTTCAGGGTGCCCCTCAACATCAACATAAAATTGAGCAGCCTTAAAAGAACCTCCTACCATGTAACTTTCAAGCTTTGTGATATTTATATTATTAGTAGCAAAGCCACCCAAGGCCTTGTACAGCGCTGAAGGAACTGAGCGAACCTTGAAAACAAAACTTGTTACCCAAGGCCCTCCTACTAAGTCCGTATTTAGGGGCTCATTAGCTAATATTAAGAACCGAGTTGTATTATGGCTCTCATCTTGAATATTTTTTTCTATAATATCTAAACCATAAATACTTGCCGCTAGCGATGAGGCAACAGCAGATATAGATTTATCTTTTAATTGAGCAACGGCACGGGCCGCACCTGCTGTATCAATATCTGCTGATGGTAAAATTTTCATTTTAGCCAGATTCTTTCGAACTTGACCTAATGCCATAGGGTGAGACCGCGCAGTCTTAATAGTTTCAAGTGTTGCGCCTGGAATTCCTAATAATTGATGATGTACAGGTAAGTATTGCTCCCCAATTATGTATAATCCTCCCTCAGGTAACAGGTGATATATGTCAGAAACTCTACCTGCTACTGTATTTTCTACTGGTATCATAGCCAGCTTTGCAGTGCCTGATTTAACCTCATCAAATGCTGAAGCAAAGCTTATACACGGAATGGGGGTGAGGTTTGGATAACCCACTTGGCAAGCTAAATGAGAAAAAGCTCCAGGCTCTCCTTGATAAACGATAATATCTGACATTATTTTTAACCCTTTTAGATACCTATTTCCTTAAAGCCTTTGCGACGCTTGGCCGCAAGCTATTTTCGGTTTGCATTTGAAGGATATACTTATAATAAACAACAAATATTTGCATGCTAAAATTTCACTAAAGAAATTAAACAAGGACTAAGTGATGGATGAACTCGGATTTAATAAGATAGCGGGCGCCGTATTGGCAACAGCACTTGGGGTGATGGTTTTACGAACAGCACCACACATTTTTATTCATTCAGAAATGCCAAATACACCAGCATACACTGTTGGGCCTTTGGAAGTGGCTACAATAGATGATGCTGAACCACTTCCCTTTCCACAGTTAGCATGGATTGAAGCCATGGATTCCACACGTGGAATAAAAGTATTCAAAAAATGTACCTCATGTCATAATATAGATGTTGATGGTACTCATGGAACAGGACCAAACCTCTGGAATATAGTAGGGTCAACTGCAGGAGTAAAAGATGGATTTAAATATTCAAATGCACTTTTAACCTCTGAAAAAACTTGGACATACGAGGAATTGGATGGATTTTTAGCAAAACCTACGAAGTATATTTCAGGAACAAATATGAACTTTATTGGTTTAAAGAAAGAATCCGACAGGGCAGCCGTTATTGAACTATTACGCCAAGCTTCTGACTCTCCACTTTCACAACCAACTCCTAAACTTATTGAAAATGAAATTCCTCTCGTAGAAAATACTACTTCACAAGACCAAAGTCTAGAAACCAAAGATAAAGGGCATGTTGATGAGGCGCATTAAAGCCTTTTAATTGAAGTAATCTTTCCACCGCCCTGCTCCAAAATTCTATCTGATACAACCGACAAAGGCTCGACTGTAACAGACATATGAAATGCGTTTGCATGAATAATATCACTCTTTGAAACCATAATACCAACATGTCCCTTCCAAAAAACTAAATCACCTCTAAATAAATCAGTTTGCATTGTTGACAAATAAGTTCCCAACTTCTCTTCCATCATATCGGTGTCTCTTGGGCTATCAGATCCAACTGCCCTTAAAGATGATAAAACTAAGCCTGAACAATCAAGGCCAACCGTACTAATACCTCCCCAAATATAAGGTAGCCCTAAATGCATTTCAGCAATACTTGTAAAATCAGTAACCTTTGGGGTATCTGATATTTTTCTTATATGTTCTCGATGAATATAATCACCGCTCTCGGTTTTTATAAAGTTTTTGAAACTTAATGAAGAGTAAATATGTGAGCCCATAGTTAGGGTCTTCTTAATTGAACTTTTAATATTAGCCTCATCAAATACAGGGGCCCCTAAAGCAGTAACAGTGTAATTTGCTTGAGTAGTAAATGCACCTAAATCACTTTCCAGTATAAAGCCTACATATCCAGGATATATAGAGTTTTCATTTAATGCTGCAGCCTGACCATATGCAAAGCCGTTTTGTATTTCATAAATTTTAAAATTATGACCAAAGAGTAGCTCACTATCTTTAGGGGAGCATGTTTCTGGCTCACTATATAAAGACGCGATGCGCGACACAACTGAACTTAAGTTATAAGATCGATTATTAGTTAATGTTAAATTTATACGCGGGTCTTGTGTATTTATTTCTCTAACTGACACTAAGCAGCCGCAGAAGAAAAATTATTCAATTTTATCTCAGATTGAATAATATCTGCAAAATGTTGCAAATATAATATGCCACCAGAAGTACGCGTTACAATTATAGAGCGTCGGTCTCTTGGGTCTGAAGCCCTTTTAACAAATCCATATTTAGTTAGAGTGTCAAGTGCACGCGATATTACTGCCTTTGTTACATTTAATTTTTTTGATAGTGATTTTACTGTTTGGTTGGAATTATCTAAATATATTGTCATTAACACAGCAAGCTGTCGAGATGATAAATCTGGTCCATTAGACAAAACTGTCTCCAAAGTAACCCTATGCCAAATAGCTAAAGCATCACTTCGTTTAGCTTTAGCTATAGTCGTCAAACTTTGCATTTACTGATGTGCCTCTCATTAAAACAAATCACTTAATAAGAGACTCGCACAGCAATGATTCTTTGGTCAAGACAGAATTTTTATAACTGACTCAAGATTTTGATAAGCAACAGAAATAATTATATATTTTTTTTATAAAATTATACATTAGTTGCTGAATTGATAATAATTTTTATTAAAATAGCATAGCGCATATCAAATAATCTTTATTCAAATTGCTAGATTGCTATTTAAACCTCCAGCTTTTAACCAATGATACAAACTTCTAACTGCAAACATATCCCCTCCTTTTGGATGGCCAGGGTATGATGTTGGACACCAGCCATAAACATCAAAATGCATCCAAGGCTGATCATTAACAAACCTTTCTAGAAATAAAGCAGCAGTAATTGAACCAGCGAAACCTCCTCCTGCATTTTTCATATCAGCAATTGGGGAACTTAACATTTTATTATACTGCTGCCAGAGTGGCATATGCCATATTGGATCTTGTTGTTTCTTAGAATGCTCTAAAACTGAAGAAACTGGAGCCTCTCGGTTGCAATAAAACGGAGGTAAAGTTGGTCCTAATGCCACGCGAGCAGCTCCTGTTAAAGTGGCAAAGTCCATAATTAAATTTGGTTTTAATTCTGATGCTTTTGTCAATGCATCAGCCAAAACTAACCTTCCCTCAGCATCAGTGTTATCAATTTCGACAGTTAACCCTGAACGGGAAGTCAATATGTCCCCAGGCCTGTAGGCGCCAGCTGAAATTGAATTTTCTGCAATTGCAATTAAACAATGCAGTCTTATAGGAAGATTATTGGCCATAATCATTTTTGAAAGTGCTAGAGCATGAGCCGCGCCGCCCATATCTTTTTTCATTATTTTTGCCCCTGCAGCACTTTTGATATTTAAGCCTCCTGTATCGAATGTGATGCCCTTACCAACTATAGCCAAGCGCGGATGAGAGGTCTCACCCCATTCAAACTCAACTAACATTGGCTCTTCATGCGCTGCTCTTCCCACTGCATGAACCATAGGGTACCTTTCTGTTATTAATTCTTTCCCTTTAGTAACTTTAATATTTGCATCATAAAACTCAGCAGTTTTTGCAACAATTTTACCAAGAGCATCAGGACCCATATCATTGGCTGGGGTATTAATTAAATCTCTGCACAAATGAATAGCATCAACTGTAGATTTTATTTCTTCTATTTTATCGTATTGGTCTATCACTAAGGTTGGGAAAATGGTTTCGGTAGGCAAATATTCTTCAAACTTGTAAGCGCCAGCTCCCCAGCCAACACTTGCTAAATTTTGACTCCAATCCTTTGGTAGCAATGAAAATTTATAGAAACCAGATGGGAGTGAAGCAGAAAGCCCCCCTGCACGCATGGCTCCAAGATCATCAGTGCTTTTTAAACCTGCTCCAAATATTACGGATAAAATCTCGCCGTCAGAATTTGTTAAGCAAAGCTTTTGGTTTTTTTTTGCAGAAAATTTTTGAACCTCAGAAAACTTTTTATGGGAATCTGATAAAGAGCATTTAAATTTAGCCCATTCATTATCTCTTACCACATAAATTGGTATTACATTAATACTAGCAGTAATTTCATCCTGCTTAACAAATATCGCTGTCATTATATCTCCGTACCTTTGACTAATTTATTTAGGTTTTTTTGATGGCTCAAGAAGACTCTCAAGTCTTTCCGCTAGTCCATTAGGAATTAGTATTTCAAACTTCTCTTCCTGATGCTTACCCTCCTTAAAGAGAGATTTTAGTTTTTTATTTGTTACCTTTTTTTTATTTAATATGGGTGAATTTACGACACTTATAGGCAACAATGTTTTTTCACCTTTTTCATACCTAGGATGTATAAATTCTGCTTTTTTTCCGAATACATTTATAAGTCGTATCCATTCTTCTTCTGTGTAATCAAATGCAATTCCTTCGGGACTAATGTCAGACCAGTTAAAGTCCTTTGGAGCAGTAACTGCTGTTTGCAACCACTCTAAAGCCTCTAAATTATTTTGTCTTAATGCTTCAGCATTAGCTGCTAGTATACATACCCTTGCATTAACTCCATCCGTTGATAAATAAGGGGATAATAGTTTTAGTGCATTATCACCATTTCCTGAATTCAAAAATTGCTCAGCCTTAAACATTTGGGTTTCATAGTGTTTGGGGTTAGACTTTATTAAATCAGTAAAATACTTTTCCTTATTTTTTATTTCACCCTCTTTTAATAAATTACGATAAATAATTGCATAAACCGGGTGCGGATTTTTTTTCCAAGAGTTTTTAATAACTTTAGCTGCTTTTTTAAATTCTTTTCTTGCAATTAATAATTGGGAATAATTTACCACAGCAGGTGGAAAATCCGGCGCATATTTATAGGATTCAGATGCAGCATGAAAAGCTTCCTCTGCTTTTTTTAGCTTACCTAATTTAACGACTTCAGCTGAAAGGAGCGCTGCTCTATATCGATAAATAGCTTTGAAGTCAAAGTATTTACTTTGTTCTACCTCAGCCAATGTTTTCAGTGCTTTAGACCACTCTGTTCGAGACACATGACATTGAAATATTATGTGATACGCCCAATAAGAACTCTTATTTTTATTGATTGCATCTTTAGCATACTTAAGTGCTCTTGAGTAATCAGTGATAGTAAAATATTGTTCCGCTAGACCGCGTTGAGCTAAAGATAAGTAATCACGGTCCAAAAGCATGGCTTTGTAGTGTTTGATCGCTCCCTCAAAATCACCACACACCTCTGCTGCTTTAGCGCTAATGAAGCAGCTTAACCCGTTAGGAACTGATGAACTTCCCAACTTTTTTGTACGCTTTCTTACATTTGATATATTTCCCTCAGCCGTAGCAACTAACAATGCTCTAAGCGTATTAATAATTTGACCCTTATCATCCAAACTCTCAAAAAGAAGATTATTTGCTAATAACCTTCGAATATGTAGTGCAATTGAAAATATAATTGCTAGAAAACCAAAACCAGCAAAAATCATACCTGTTATAGCCTCTGGTGAAGCATATATAGAGTGAAATACCAAAGACTCATTGTTTAAGGGCATAAGAAAAATTAGATGTGGCAATCCGCCTAAAAATATTAGCGCAGCTGATAAAACTAATAAAAGAATTGAAATAATATTTAAATATCTAATCATCTATCAACCTCTAAATTTTTCACCAAATCTATCATTGCAAGTTCATGGGGCTTTTCTGAAACTTTGTGTATTACGCCTTCCAGACAACCCATAGCATTTTCTGTTGCTTGACTGATAGAGATAACTGTTACGCCCGAAAGGTTTAATTTGTATTTATTAAGCGTTCCCGCCGCTAAAGGAGAATATAGAATTAAATAGTCTACTTCATTTATATTAATCGAAGGTCTAACATTAATAGGTGCAGAGCGATAGTATATTAACCTTTCGGCATGATAACCATTCTGAAGCAAATCTTTAACAAGGGATCCTTGTAAATTATTACCGCTGCAATGATAGATTTTGTTATGTTTACTAAAATTATTTAAAATTAAATTCTTAACATCTCTCGAGTCTCCGTTTGCAGTTAGCGGACTTTTAAATCCAAATTTACTTGCTAAGCGTTGTGTCTCTTTACCAACAGTTACAACTTTCCAATCCCTATCTGTTGTCCTTTCAGAAAAAGCTCTAACAGCGTTACCTGAAGTAAAAACTAATATTCCTTCTTTTGATGGTATATTTGGTTCAATAAGAGGTTTTGATATCTCGAGTAATGGAAAGATGATTGGGTTAAATCCAGCGCATGACCAATTTTTTGCACTTCTATTTGCTGCAGGCAGCGACCTGGTAACCCAAACTACTGGTTTTGATCTTTTTAGCATTTCTTATTCAATCCCAAAGAATTTTATCTCCAATTTCTTCACGCAATTCAATTCCTAATTCATACCCTAAAGAAATAGCATCATTAACACTTAATATTCTTTGTTTGACCTTACGTGAAAAAGCTAAAGTTCCATCCTTAGAAATAACTTCCCCTCGGAAATTAAGAATTTTATCTTTGTAGTTTGCAAGAGCAGCAATTGGAGTTTTACACGAGCCGTCAAGTGCTCTTAAAAAAGACCTCTCAGCTGCAATGGAGACCTCTGTTTCATAGTGATTAAGAGATGAAATTATTTTCTTTATTTCTAAATCTGACTTGCGAATTTCTATACCTATTGCTCCCTGTGCTGGAGCAGATAACATAATATTAGATTCTATAGCTTCAGTTATTAATTTTTGTTTGCCAAGGCGGTTTAGGCCTGAGATAGCAAGGAAGGTAGCATCACAATCTCCATTCTTAAGTTTATTGATACGTGTGCCCACATTACCTCTTAGCAATGTAAATTTAATATCAGGCCGCATCGCACTTAACTGAGCTCGGCGGCGTATCGAAGCTGTTCCTACGATAGCTTTATATGGCAAATCAATAAGCTTAGATACTTTATTGGATATAAATGCATCTCGAGGGTCTTCTCTTTTTAACACCGCCTCTATGCTTAAGCCTTCTTGGCTAGATGTTGGAACGTCTTTCATCGAGTGTACAGCTAAATCAATATCACGATTAATTAATGCCGCTTCTAACTCTTTTGTAAATAACCCTTTGCCTCCAAACTCTTTCAAATCGCCAGATATCCTATCTCCAGATGTTTTAAAAATTTTAATCACAGAATCATGGTCAAGAAGGCCTTTGACTAAATTAGCTTGATAAAGAGCCAATGGCGAACCTCTTGTTCCGATAATAAGCTTACGTTGCATCACGACTAAATACTCCCTATGTGATATTTATGACCCTAACGCCTTTGAAATACCCTGTCCAAGAGAAAGCACTTATTCTGGGCATAGAAAGTAGCTGTGATGAAACAGCTGCTTCTGTTGTATTATGGGAAGAAGGCAAGCCAATAAAAGTTTTATCTTCTATTATCGCCAGTCAAAATGATGAGCACGCCCCCTATGGAGGTGTTGTTCCAGAAATAGCAGCAAGGGCACATTTGTTAAAAATTGAAGGTGTAATCGAAAATGCTATTCAAAAAGCCAATATAAATTATACCGATTTGAATGCAATAGCAGCAACTGCTGGCCCAGGGCTTATCGGTGGGGTGATTACCGGACTAATGGCCGCCAAGGGTATTTCCATGTCTTTAAGTATACCTTTAATAGCCGTTAATCATCTGGAAGGACATGCGCTTTCTCCAAGCCTTTCTGAATACTGTCCTTTTCCATATCTACTATTACTTGTTTCTGGAGGTCATACCCAATTGTTATCTGTAAAAGGACTCAGTAACTACAGAAGAATTGGGAGTACATTAGACGATGCGGCCGGTGAAGCATTCGATAAGACAGCAAAGGTTATGAAACTTGGGTTTCCAGGCGGGCCAAAGGTTGAACAGCTTGCAAAAAATGGAGACTCAAAAGCTATAGAGTTACCGCGGCCATTAATAGGTAAAAACCATGCGGATTTTTCGTTTGCAGGATTAAAAACAGCTGTATCCCGTGCATATGAAGCTTCAAATAAAACAGAGACTGCT
Organism: uncultured Hellea sp.; assembly: GCA_905477785.1. Classification (GTDB taxonomy): domain Bacteria; phylum Pseudomonadota; class Alphaproteobacteria; order Caulobacterales; family Maricaulaceae; genus Hellea. The sequence goes on along the minus strand of CAJQGR010000066.1, from coordinate 11,082 downwards.
AAAGCAAATATTGCAGCAAGCTTCCAAGAAGCAGTTTGCGATGTGCTAAGTGATCGCTCCAAAAAGGCAATGAAGATTTTCATTGATGATCCAGATATTGATTCTAATAAAAAACATCATTTTGTGGTAGCCGGTGGTGTTGCTGCTAATACTACAATCAGAGAGTCACTCAAAATTTTATGTGAGAACGAAAATTTTAAATTTGTTGCGCCCCCTCTCAAATATTGCACTGATAATGCCGCCATGATTGCTTTAGCTGGAGCACAGCACTATGCTATTGGCAACTATGACAGCATTGAAGTTAAAGCGAGGCCAAGGTGGCCGCTTGATATGATTGCAGCTAACCAAAAGCCTAAAAGTGGGTACGGTAAAAAAGGGCCAAAGTCATGAAAAAAATTAATCAAGTCTATCAAAGAATAGGTGTTATTGGTGGGGGTGCATGGGGGACAGCGCTTGCGCAAAGGCTTGCCTTAGCAGGTCGTGATACTTTGCTTTGGGCTTATGAAGACCAATGCGTGTCTAATATCAATAAAAAAAAAGAAAATAGTCAATATTTACCCGGAATAAATTTGCATGATAATATAGTTGCAACATCAAATATTCAAGATTTAGGGGATATGGATGCAATATTTTCTGTGGCTCCAGCCCAACACACGAGAAATATTTTAGAAGAATTTTCTCCTTTTATTAGAGAAGGGCTACCAATAGTACTCTGCTCTAAAGGTGTTGAAATTTCTTCACACAGTTTTATGTCTCAAGTTCTAAATCAAATATTGCCAAAGTCCGTGGCAGCAGTTTTATCCGGTCCAAGTTTTGCCATCGATGTGGCAAGGGGGTTACCCACAGCCGTAACTTTAGCTTGTGAGAATCAAGTTATTGGTCAGAAACTAGTTGAAGCAATAGGTGCTCCCACATTCCGGCCATACCTTACTGAAGATCTTATAGGTACAGAAGTCGGTGGAGCTGTTAAAAATGTTCTCGCAATTGCTTGCGGTATTGTTATTGGCAAAGGCTTAGGAAAGTCAGCACATGCTGCCGTTATTGCACGCGGCTATGCTGAAATGACTCGATTCGGGATGGCCCTTGGCTGCAAGCCTGAAACTTTACGTGGCTTATGTGGTTTAGGAGATCTAGTTTTAACCTGTTCATCCGAACAGTCTAGAAATATGTCATGCGGATTATCCCTTGGCAAAGGCATGACACTGAAAGAAATAATTTCATCACGAAGTTCTGTAACTGAAGGTGTAGCAACTGCCCCTGTTTTAGAAGCCATGGCAAAAAAACTAAAAATAGATATGCCAATATGCACAGCCATGTCCCATATTCTTTCTGGGAAAATAGGCGTTGATGAAGCCATAAAACAGCTTTTATCTAGAGAGATAACAACGGAGATTTAAATTGGATTTTATTATTTATAGTGAAGACAAGCCTGATAGCTTACACATTAGACAGTCGGCACGCGAGAGCCATTTAGCTTGGTTAAAGTCAAAAAGTGCAGTTGAATTACTGATTGCAGGACCTTGGCTTGATGAAAACGAAATAATGAGAGGGAGCTTGTTAATTGTGAAAGCTCAAGATAAAAATACAGTTACTCAATGGTTAAAAGACGATCCATACGCAGCCGCTGGGCTCACAAACAGCGTTATAATAAAACATTTTAATTGGATTATCGGAAAATAAACCCACTTTTTTAATAAGACTACTATCACTGGTAAGATTAGGTTTGACCTTAAGTTTAAAGAATTTCATTAAAAGATGTACAGGTTAGTCTTATTGCTCTTGATACAAAATCAATCTTCCTTAAATATAACAAAAAATATAAATCGGTCTTATAAGGACAGCGACTATGCCTAAAAAACTACTGATAACTACATTATTAATTGGATGTCTGATTTCACAAGAGGGATATTCTCAATCTATTCTAAATTCAAATTCAGCAATGAGTATGGATAGTGAAAGAGGCGTATTAAGCATGGCTCCGCTTCTGGATAGAATTACTCCTGCAGTAGTATCAATCAATGTTAGAAGTACAGCTAAAGCTCCCAAATTATCTAACAGGAATGAAGAACTACTTGAACGTTTTTTCGGTGGACGCATGCCAAATGAGCCAAGAGAAAAACGTGGTTTGGGCTCAGGTGTTATTGTAAATGCCTCTGAAGGTCTTATTATTACTAACGCGCATGTAATTGAAGATGCAGATGAAATTATAGTAACGCTCAAAGATAAAAGACAATTAGAAGCTGAAATTGTCGGAACAGACAAAAAGACAGACATAGCGCTTATTAAGGTATCCGCTAAAAAATTAGCTGAATTGCAAATAGCTAAAGCAAGTGATGTAAAAGTCGGTGATTATGTAATCGCAGTAGGAAACCCCTTTGGTTTATCGCATTCAGTAACCGCAGGTATTGTATCTGCACTCGGCAGAGATAATGGAAGTGGTGATGGATATCAGGACTTTATTCAAACTGATGCATCAATAAACCCAGGAAATTCCGGAGGAGCTTTAGTAAACTCAAAAGGCGAACTAATAGGAATAAACTCTGCTATAATATCAAGATCAGGTGGCAATCAAGGTATAGGGTTTGCTGTGCCAACAAATATAGTGCAAGCCGTTATGCGTCAGTTGGTTTCCTATGGCGAAGTTCGTCGAGGTAGAATTGGCGTTTTAATAGGGGATATAACCCCAACACTCAAAGAAGCCTTAGAGCTGACAACACTCGATGGTGCTTTAGTTAGCCAAGTGGTAGAAAACAGCCCTGCAGAAAGAGCTGGTCTTAAACGTGATGATATAATTATTTCATTTAATGGGGGAGCTATTAAGGATGCATCTGACATTAGAAATGCAGTTGGTCTCGTTGAACCAGGCGAGAGGTATACAATAACTTATTTACGTGATGGTAGAAAAATAAAACGACGTATAGAAGTTGAGGCAGTAGACGAAAATGAAGAACAGTCAGATAGCCTCGCTATGAATAATAGTCCGGAATCTAAAACCTTCTCTGGAGCAACGCTTACAAATATCCCAACAGATTTAAATCTACGAGGTGGTAGTGAAGGTGTTTATGTTTCAGCAGTAGAAATAAGTTCGAAAGCTCAAAGAGCTGGGCTTGTGAAAGGAGACGTTATTCGGTCAGTAAACCGAAAAGATGTTCAAGATCTCGCAAGCTTTAATAAACTTACAAAAGGTGAAGATGGGCCATTCGCACTATCAGTTGAACGAAATGGAAGTACATTTTATGTAGCTATTAAATAGAATGTGCGCGAAATAGCCAGATTAAATAATGTTAATTTGAATAAATTTAAGAACTTGTTAATGTGATAAATTAATAAGGATGCAATACTTAACCAGGGCATAATTATGAAAATTAATTTTAGAATTATAGCTATATACATAACCATAATATTTATAACTAATGCTCCTACTATAGCTTTTGCAAAATCAAGCGGTGCTGATAAAATTATTACTTCTGAACAGTTTTATTTAAATGCTCAGGAAATCTTTTCATTAGCCGACACAAATCTTGACAAAAAACTATCAAAAGCAGAATTAATGAATTTTCGTCATAAAAAAGAAATCGAACGCGCAGAAAAAGCTTTCAGCCAATTAGATCAAAATAAAAATGGTGTATTGAGCATCAATGAATGGATGTCACGCAAAATTAACTCTAAAATCGAAAGAAATAGTTCTCGTAGATCAAAGGTAAAAAACAGAGGTTCTCGACCAATGATATTAGGCCGCGACTTAAACTCAGATGAATTTATATCTTTAGAAGAATATAATATATCCATAAAAGCTAATTTTTTAAGAATGGATACTAATAGTGACGGAGTGATAACAAAACATGACCGTTTCAGGCATCAATCCAAGAATAGGCTTAAATAGTCACACTTATTAATCTAAATCAGAGATCTAAACTGAACCAAATTTTGCTTTTAAAATAAGTTAAAAAAAACTAGATTCCCAAAAGCATTAATTTCCGTTAACTATATTAACAGCTTCGAGTTTTTGATTCGCAAGAGAGGGAATATATTATGCGTGTTCTACTAATTGAGGATGATAGTGCTACAGCACAAGTAATAGAATTAATGCTAAAATCGGAAGGGTTTAACGTTTACACTACAGATCTTGGGGAAGAGGGCGTAGACCTGGGTAAACTCTATGATTATGATATTATATTATTAGACTTAAACTTACCAGATATGCCAGGTTTTGATGTTCTTAAAACCTTAAGGTTAGCAAAAGTTGATACTCCTATATTTATATTATCTGGCACTAGTGATATCGAATCCAAGGTTAAAGGTCTCGGTACTGGAGCTGACGATTTTATGACAAAGCCATTTCACAAAGATGAGTTAGTTGCACGTATTCACGCAGTAGTAAGAAGATCAAAAGGACATAGTCAATCAACTATTACAACAGGTAAAATTAAAGTTAATCTTGATGCTAAAACAGTAGAGGTTGGAGAGCAAAGGGTTCATCTAACAGGTAAAGAATATCAAATGTTAGAACTTTTATCTTTACGCAAAGGGACTACTCTAACAAAAGAAATGTTCTTAAATCACCTTTATGGCGGAATGGATGAGCCAGAATTAAAAATTATTGATGTATTCATTTGCAAATTAAGAAAAAAACTTGTGGCTGTTTCAAAGGGAGAGCACCATATAGAAACTGTATGGGGGCGAGGCTATGTACTTAGAGATCCCGTCAAAAATAAAATTACAGCTTAAGAGGTTTTTCGAGCTTTCATAGCTCGCAGTTGCTCATCTGTAGCAGGTTTTTGGTACATCTCTTTCCAGTCCTCATATGAAATTCCATAAATTCTTTTTCTAGCTTCGGGTTTAGAAATTTCTACTCCGTGTTTTTTAGCTGCGCTTTCATACCATTTTGCAAGACAATTTCTGCAAAAATTAGCTAAGATCATTAAATCAATATTCTGTACATCTTTTCGTGCGTCTAGATGTGATAGAAGCTCTCGAAAAGCGGCTGCATCTAATTTGTCTTGTAAATCATTATCCATCTATTAACTACGCCCTCTTTTGCGGTTTCTACGAAATACTTTAGCACCCTCTTCAGCTGAAGGACTTGGGAGACTTTCTAATCTTTCTAATGAACTATGCATCTCGAAAGCGGGTTATACGCACACCTACAGCTTCGGCTTCTTCGAAAGCATTTAACTTAGAGACTGAAACAGTTGCCTGCTCCGCTCGATCATAAAACAAACATATCTGTGCAACAGACTCAGCCAATGTCTCAACCAAATCGATATGCCCCTTTGCTAATAACTTTTTTACATCTTCAACTATGTAATCATAACGCAATATATTTTGGGCGGAGTCAGAAAGTGTATTATCAAGATGTCCTAGGTCAACACTTATATCAAATCTAACAGGCTGTTCAATACCGCGCTCGTTATCAAAAACACCTATTTGAGCTTGAAGTACGAGGCCTTCAATAAAAACTTGATCATTAATGGCACTCTTTAAAGGCTTTAAACTCGTGTGACTATCATTTTCATAGACTTTAAGCATCAAATTTTCCTTAAAACTAAAGAATGCATCTGAGCCAAATTACGACATTTATCAAGTCTAATTTTTACAAAAGAATAAAGAATTATTAAATCTAATGTATTATTATTTCAAAAATTTTAATACTTAAATTAGATATAAGCATATGCTTGCTTACCAAGGTATTATGTTTTAAGTGCGATTTATTGGTCGCCTTGTGCGATAATATGGGAATGGAGTTTAAAGCTTCAACTGCGCCCGCAGCTGTAATTGGTAAGTTACTCTTACATGTGCCACTGATTTATCGGGAAGGCGTAAAAGTAACATTTGAACCAAAAGTCAGAAGACCTGCCAATAAAGTCGCCAGCGCACGAGGGCGGGAATGACCTATGTGCATGGTAAAAAGGCGATGATGCCTTTTCCAATGACGACACCTTTGTATTTAAAATCGCTGTCACAGCGTAATTGGAGTCGTAAAATGAAAAAATACCTACTGAGCAGTGTCATGATCTTTTTATCTAACAATGCATATGGTCAAATTGAGCAAGATTTAAATAAAAACAATGAAGATATAATAGTCTTAGGAACAAGATTAGGGAGCATAGATAAAAATAAACTCACCTCTCCAGCAATAGTTATAACTGAAACCGAGATTATTAATCGAGGACAACAGTACATCTCAGATTTACTACGAACTATTCCAGGAGTTGCCGTTAACTCTTCAGGGCCACAAGGCAGCTTAACGCAAGTACGGGTAAGGGGCTCTGAGGCAAACCATGTCTTAGTATTAATTGATGGTGTGGAAATGAATAATCCTACAACAGGTGAATTTGATTTTGCAGGTCTACGTTCCTCCGATGTTACAAGAATAGAAATTTTAAAGGGAGAGCAGTCAGCATTATATGGGTCGGACGCAATTGGAGGGGTCATAAATATAACCACCCGAACAAATTCAGTCACTAAAAGTACACAGGGTACTTTTAGTGCTGGAAATGAAAAAAGCTATGAAGGTAATATTCACACAATAATTCCTATTGGCAAAGCCTCTCTGTCTTTGAATGGAACAGCATTTAAATCCCAGGGCTATGATATATCAGGGCTCAATGGCGAGAAAGATGGCTCCAAAGGTAAAAATATAAACCTTGGTTTAAACAATGTAAATTTTACAGGTATATCTTTGAGTGCAAAATTTGGATTTTCTGACATTACTACTGATATAGACGAGGATGCCGATTTCAATGGCCGGCTCAACAACACAACTGGAAAAACAAATGTAAAAAGTGATACTGCAAGAATAGATGCTAAATTTGATTTAGCGGGGTTTTCTAATGCAATAACCTCACACATGGTTGCAACCGATACAGATACCCAAGCGGGGTTTTCAAGTCTTTCAAAAGGTGCGAGGCACGGAATAAACTGGGTTGCAAAAAAAGTTCTTGGAAACAATACAATATCATTCCTAACGGAAGCTGAGCACGAGTCTTATTCTATCTTACCAAATTTTACAGAGCCGGATGCAGAGCCTGAAATTTGGTCATATGCGCTTGCTGGTGATTATGTTCATTCTTCTGGTCCTATAACAATAACAGCTTCGGGCCGTCACGATATAAATGACTATTTTAAGAACGTAACCACATGGAGAGTAGGGGCTGGTTATAAACCAGAGGAACTTAACGGTAGGTTGCGTGCATCAATAGGTTCTGGTGTAAAAAACCCGTCTCTAATAGAACTATTTGGTTTTTACCCAACTTCTGGTTTTTCTGGAAATAAGAGTCTTAAACCAGAAAACTCATTAGGCTTTAATATTGGCTATGAACATAAAATTGCTAATCTACAATTATCTGTTGATTACTTCAGGTCAGAACTAAAGAATGAAATTACTACAGTTTATGCTGCTGACTTTACTTCCACTGTAATTAACTTAGGCTCCAAAAGTACTCGGCAAGGTGTTGAAACAGAAGTCCGTTGGGATATATCAGAGAAAATAAAAGTGAGATCCTCAGCAACTTATCAAACAAGCAAGCAAAATGAAATAGAGGAGATCCGAAGACCTAAGTTTATTGCAAGTACATCAATAACATACATCCCTAGTGATGACATATTAATTTCAGCGTCTCTTGACCATAATGGGAGTCAACTTGATACGGATTTTTCAAGTTTTCAAAATGTGAAACTTGACGCTTTTACATTAATTGGCCTTTATGGATCATATAAAGTAAACGATAATTTAAGATTTTATCTTCGCGGTGAAAATTTACTCGATGAGCAATATCAAGAGGTCATTGGCTACTCTTCGCAAGGAAGAAAACTGTATGCTGGCTTTCAAACAAGTTTTTAATAAATAGTACTTAATTTAGCTTTTTAATACTTGGGTTAATCGGTTTGATCACATTTGGTCCTTGAAAAGCATAATATCTGGATACCTCATAGCCTTGTTCCCTGAGCATTTCTATGAGGCTATCTTCACCAAGCAAATGACTTGTTCCAACGGCAACAAATCCTGTCCCGCTTCCTTCAATAAATTGGTTTATTTTGTCCATCCATTTAATATTTCGTCTTACAATTAGATTATTATACAATTCTGATGATTTATATTTCATTGCCATAACTAATTCGCGTGACAAATAATCAGTTCTTCCCAATGCCCAAGACTGAGCAACATCATTAAGATCATTAGCAAGGCTACTATACTTTTCTAATGTTTCGGTAAGAAGTGACATCTGAACAGACTTAGAAAGGTTTGCTGAAGTAAGGATTTGCTCTTCGACAGTCTCAAGAAAGATAACATTCTTTTTATCACGCCGAGCTCTTGATTTTAAAGCCTCGTCAGCTGATAAATCAGAAGATAACCCCGCATTTGTTGCTGCTGCAAGAGTTATATACTCACTAGCCAGCCAAGGCCTGAGGCTATCTAGGAGAGCAATATTTAAATTTCCATTATGGGCGACAGCTTCTAATAATTTTAATTGATAACTATCAAGACTATCTGATAATCTTAGGCCGTCCTGACGCATCCCAAGGCTCGATGCTAAAATATTAGCAGCAACCTTTTCGTTAGCCTCTGAATTGGCTTCAAAAAATATAGTTCCTGATGATGCAAATGCTTTTTGCATATCACTTTTCTGCCAACTCAAGTTTGAAGGTAAAAGGTGTACAGTGCCAAAAAGATATAATGTAGTGTCATTGTCTTTGAGCACCCAAATAGCAGGACCATCATTTCTTTCTCTGGCAAGTTCCACTTTTACATTAATATCGGAAGAGATTATTGAACTGTCACAGCCAAATAGCCAAACAGTAAACATTATGGTAATAAATCGAAACATAATTTACTATTGAACTCACATATAAATATATTCAATAGTTCTTTTTTATGAATACTTATTGGGTGTTTTTGGTATCTAATTCAGGAATGTACTCATAAAATTCAGATCCTGCTAATTCTGAAAGATTACACCAACTTGAGGTAGCAAAAAAAACTCTATCCTTTAAAACTTCAGCATTTCGAATTCCATTGGAGCAAGGGTTGCCGAAACCCTTACTTGTTAAAATACGAGGTGGACCATACCCCTCAAAAACTACAAGATCACCGCCTGGAATAAAGTCTTTGCCATTTCCATTCTCCTCCATTTGTTTTCTCATATGCCTATGCAGGGCATATGTTAGGCTATTATTCCTTTTATTTTTCCAACTAATAATTGGAATAGAAAGTCCTGGAATTATTAATAGTCTACTTGCATTCGCTTGCTCGAGTAAATCATGAGTCCCTGAAAATGCATCAAAGAAACCCCAAAATAATTTCCCTTTACGGTTTAGTGATGTCCACGAGTAAATATTTCCTGGATTACCCATACCAGCATCTCCAAACAAGGGTATTTGCATGAGTTTATTTGGTATTTTTTCCCATTGCCCTTCATCATTAACTATATTGAAATTTTCATATCCATATAATAATTCCGGGTCTTTAGCTCCCTTACTGATTTCGTCCAAATCAGTTAATTTCATCCGAAAAATGGAGCTAGCCCTCCATTGGTTGATTGCGAATTCTTCATGTTTTTTATTTGTAGATGTCAGTTTTTTAAAAAGCTTTTTATCTGCTTTTTTAAAATGTTCATACCCCGCAGCAGTACCTTGATGGTAGGTCCCAAAATAGATATATCCATTAAAAATATTAGTTGTGCCCCACTTTGAACCCCAGCGACCTTTAGTATCTGGATCATACTGTTCCATTCCAAAAATAACTTTAAATTTCATATGATTGTTTTTTGTCCACCCCCCAAGAGGTAAGGGATCTGATAATAGCATTTTAGATTCCTCACGAGTGGGGTCAAGATCACTTGTATCGTTATTATATAATAGAGGGTGTGCCGCTGATGACATTAGAAGTCTTTGACTGCCATCATAATGCTTGAACTGTTTTAAATCACCGATCATTCCGTGCCGGCCATCAAGCATTTCAGACGAAACTATATCCCAACCTGCCCCGGTTCCATCTTCAGTCTGTAGGTAGTTACCACCTTTAAAGGGATTATCTTGACTTCCAACCCAGCGCAGCATCACGGTAGGGCCTTGACCGTTTTGCAGCATGCCTGTTTCAGCTCCAACTATAGTATAAAATCCAATTTGACCCGCTGCATCTTTAATAGCTACAAAGCGGCGGATTGTGTCGCCTTTAATATCTCGGTAACCCAAAAAAGACCTTTTCTTAGCATTAAAAGCAAATATTCTGAGCCACCCTTCTGATTTAGCATGTTTATGATGCCCAACAAAAAATACAACATCGCCAATTGTTCCCGCGGCTCTTAGTCCCATTACTGAACGGCGCGACATTTCTTTATGACGTTTCATTGCAAGCTGAAATCTTTCTCCTCCATCTAGTAACCAATCTTTATTCACTAACTCTTGTTGGCCTGTCTCAAAATTATAAACAATAATTTGGGAAAGACTTGAAAGTGTATCTTGAATTGAACACCCGGTATATTGGCTTTGATAAGTGCTCAAAGAAAGAGGCCATTTAAGATTTACTGATGGCCAGACACACCACCCTTGAGAAATTGTACCCATCCATAATTCATTACCATGGATCGTTGTTGACCATGGATAAGATGCGCCCCTCTTCGCTTGGTGACCATTGAGGATGCGGTTGTCCCATTTTCTAGAGTTGTTATTTAAATTCTTACTACTAGTTACAGATTTAAACGAACCATCAATACTGCTGGTGGCAACTAACTTAAAAGGTCCATCAACTGCTTTTCGAACAACCGGCTTAAATTTAAGGTTGCCAATAAACAAATTCGAAAAGGCAACAAAAAGCAGACCAAAGAGTAAAGAAATCAGAACAAATACTCTTCGCCTTTTAATCATTGTGAATTCCTGTTTTACTATTAATATTAAAATTAAAATATATCACTTTGAATAGAAGCGCTATGAATAATAACTATTAAAGATGAGGAGTCTAATGTGAAGATAGTGAAAATTTATTTCATCATAATGGTAGCTGTTTGGTTACCATGGGGAATACAATGCATTTTTAATATATCAAATATAACTGAAATTATTGGGGTTAGTGCACTAAACCCC
>CAJQGR010000065.1 GCA_905477785.1 uncultured Hellea sp. | reverse complement strand
ATTAATACTGCAAAAGTTGACATAGCTACCTCAAATGGGGCTCGTTCTGCCGCAGATGTTTTAAAATCGTGTAATATGAAGTTTAATTGTGGGCAGTGCCGTATTAGTATTGATAACCGTGTTGCAGAGTACCAACTTACTAGCCTTAAGCTAGAAGCTGCCGAATAACCACTTTAAAAATTTATGTACATTTCCGCGAGTGATTTTCAATTTCTTCGAATTATTTGAGATTGACTTTCAATCTCTGTTAAATAACTGAAAAAAGTCATTTTTTTCTGCAATTGATTTGCAATTGCCAACATTTAAATTGACGACATATACCTAAAAGTTTCAATATGCCTTAGAAAGAAGGAGTTAATTATGCGTGGCGATAAAAAAACCATAGAACATTTAAATAAAGCATTAAAAGCTGAGCTAACCGCGATTAATCAATATTTTTTACATTCAAGAATGTTAAAAGATTGGGGAGTCACAAAGTTAGCTGAAAAAGAGTATAAAGAAAGTATAGAAGAAATGGAGCATGCAGATAAGATTATTGAACGAATTCTTTTTCTCAATGGATTGCCTAATTTGCAGGACTTAGGAAAGTTATACATAGGTGAGTCAGTTCATGAAATTCTTGAATGCGACATGAAGCTTGAAGATATTGCGATTCCTATTTACCGCGATGCTGTTGAATATTGTGAAAGCATAAGAGACTATGGTACTAGAGACCTTCTACAATCAATTTTAGTAAATGAAGAAGAGCATGTTGACTTTCTTGAAACACAATATGATTTGATCAAACAAATAGGAATTGAAAATTATATCCAACTTCAAAGTGGTCCAGTTACTGACGGGTAATTACTTCTAAATAATACTAAACTAAGGATTTCCCTACTTCTAAGACTGAATTTATTAGTAAGTCTAAGTCTGAATTAATAGTTCGGTGATTTGTTATATTTATTCGGATAGCTGTATTCCCACCTATCGTGGTTGTAGATGGGGCAGCTATTCCACTTTCTTGAATTTTAAGAACAATAAGTGAATTTTTCTCATCTATATTTGATTTAAATTTATAGCGGAAGCAACATATATTGAGGGCTACTGGTGCCAGTAATTCTAGTACTGCCTCTGATTTTACTCTATTTTTTAAGTATTGCGCTTGATTAATATTTCTCTCTACAACATTTGCAATTTCACTTATCCCATGAGACTTTAGATGAACCCATACTTTGAGAGCTCTGAAACTTCTTGATAGTTCAGGTCCATAATCCATAGTCCAAAAATCGCCCCCAGAGAGGCCATCTTGACAATATTTCAAGTATTCAGGTCTATTGGCGAAAGATTTTTTATGCAAAATAGAATCTTTAATAAGAACACAACCTGCTTCATAATTAACTTGCCACCATTTATGGAAATCAAATGCTATACTGTCTGCTTTGCTCAAACCTTTTAGACGATGCTGCGCAGTTTTTGATAAGATTGCTGCAGAACCGAAGGCTCCATCAATGTGGTACCATATTCCATTATTGTATGCGATATCTGCTAACTTATTTAAATTATCAATTGATCCTGTATTTACTGTACCTGCGTTACCGATAATGGCGAAAGGATGACGACCATCAGCGATGTCTTTTTCAATAGTTTCTTTTAATGTTTTTATATGAATTTCATAATTATTATCACATGGGATTTTTTGTAATGAAGTCTTAGGAAGCCCTAATAAATCGAATGCTTTTGCTATACAATTATGGGTTTGATCGCTTGTATAGCCAACTAGTGTACTATGGTCGTGTAATTCAAGAGCTTTATCACGAGCGACTTTAAGTGCTATAATTGTTGCCATTGATGTGCCTGATGTTATCAGACCAGTTGTGTTGTCAGGCATTCCCATAATACTAGCTGACCATTTAATTACTTGTTGCTCTATAATAGGAGCAATATGATTTCTTCCTCCTGCATTTACATTCATTGCGGCTGCAGCAATTTCTGCTAAAATATTTGATGGTGAGCCAGCACCATTCACCCAGCCAAAGAATCGAGGGTGAGTGTTTCCAGGGCCATACTTCATTATTTGATCAAGCTCTTCTTTTATCTGTTGCAAAGAAAGACTTTCATTTGGGGTATCAGTTTTGAAACTAGCTTCAAGGCCCTTTGGTACCGGAGTCCAAACTCTGCCCTGCCGGGCATTTTCCATTTTATCCAGAGAGCTTTCAAGCATAGCGTGAGCAACCTGGCGAAATTCTTCCCAATTTTTTGGATCTAGTGTCATAATCTAAATTTTGTTTTAAAACCTTGTTAGTATTTACTTATAATTTATTTTTAAAATATATTCAGGATTAAGACTAAGTTATTTTTTAGCGTCAAATAGCTCAGCAAGTTTTTCTGTCATAGCACCGCCCAACTGCTCAACATCCATTATGGTAACCGCGCGTTTGTACCAACGCGTAACATCATGACCAATACCAATTGCAACTAGCTCAACTTCACTTCTATTTTCGATTTTATCGATAACCATCCTAAGGTGAGACTCTAGAAGGCCTGTTTTGTTTTGACTCTGTGTTGCATCATCTACCGGAGCTCCATCAGAAATAATCATTATAATTTTTCTTTGTTCGGGCCTATGGGAGCAACGTTGATATGCCCATTCGAGAGCTTCGCCATCTATATTCTCTTTTAATAACCCTTCGCGCATCATTAATCCTAAGTTCCTTTTTGCTCTTCGCCAAGGAGTATCTGCCCCTTTGTATATTATGTGGCGTAAATCGTTGAGGCGACCGGGGGAAGTTGGCTTCCCATTAGTCATCCAGTCTTGAAAGCTATGTCCTCCTTTCCAAGCACGTGTTGTAAAGCCAAGAATTTCTGACTTTACCCCGCACCTTTCAAGAGTTCTGGCCATTATATCTGCGCAAACAGCTGCAACCATTATAGGCCGACCTCTCATTGATCCAGAATTGTCAATTAGAATTGTAACTATCGTATCGCGGAAATTAGTTTCCTTCTCTTCCTTGAAGGTTAGGGCTGACATAGGGTCAACAATCACGCGAGTGAGTCGCGCTGTATCAAGTTGACCCTCTTCAAGGTCAAATGTCCATGCGCGTTGCTGCTGGGCAAGAAGCTTTCGTTGCAAACGGTTTGCCAGCCTAGAAATAATCGATGATAGACCGGCCATATGGCCATCAAGATAACCTCTTAATCTATCTAATTCTTCGATATCACAAAGTTCTTCGGCCTTAATAGTCTCATCATACTTATTCGAATAAATTTTATACGGATCGGGTAGATTTGTAGGATTTGGGCGAGGTGCATTTGGGTCGGAAGTTTGGTTTTCATCATCAGGGCTGCCATCTATATTCTCTGCATCAATAATATCTTGTGGGCTTATTTCTTCATCATCAATGGCGTCAGCGCTTGAAATTTCAGACTGCCCTTGTTCTTGAGGAATATCCGGTGTTTGATCAGGTTGTGATCCTTCATTTTCAGAGTTTTCTTCTTCTGATTCTTTATTTTCTTCTGGTTCGGCAAGGTTGTTATTTAATTCTAAATTTTGAATAAGTACTTGTACAGATTTTGCGAATTCTTCTTGATCAAAAATTTTAGTTTTTAGATTTATTATATCTGATGATATTTCATCTACTATTTTTTTTCTCCAATTTAACATAATCCCATCAAAACTGGATGGAGTTTCAGTTTCGGTAAATATTTCACGAGTGTATAGACCTAATGCTTCGGCGAAGTTATTTTCATCCTTCTTCATACCTACTTTGTTGAAACCTTTTCGTAGGCCCCTTGCAAATGCAGAAGCAAAAAGGTTAGAGCTAACACCTTTCAAGTATTTACTACCAACCGCTTCAACTCTTGCGGTTTCTATTGCTTCATATATTGCCCTTCTTGGACCAATTCCGGGTTGGTACTTTTTATGAATAGTCTTGTCATGGTGAGCCAAATATAATGCTATTCCATCTGCTTCTCCCCTAATTTTTGAAATCTCCTGATAGCTTAATTTAGCAGGCAAGCTAGGTAGCATTACTTGGTCGCGCACTAAACCAGCAACGTCCCCGCCAAAAGAAATTTCTATATTTGGGTCGCCAGCTAAGGCTTTTGTTGATGCACTAATAGCATTTTTAAATTTATCAACTGGAGTATTTTTACTCATTAACTGTTTTAACTAACTAAGCCAGATATTGCTGATTCTGCTAGATCATTTCCGAATGCTCTTTGATAAAACTCATTAATTATAGGCCTTTCTAATTCATCACATTTATTTAAAAATGTGAGTCTAAAGGCTTGTGCAATATCATTATCAAAAATACGTGCATTTTCTGCCCAATTCATAACTGTTCTCGGGCTCATCACTGTAGATATGTCACCTGCAATAAAGCTACTACGGGTCATATCTGCAACCCTAACCATGGAAGCAATTATATCCTTGCCTTCTTGAGTTTTATAAGTTGGTGATTTAGCTAATACTATCGCTTCTTCCTCTTGATGGGAGAGATAATTTAGTTGACATACAATGCTCCATCTATCCATTTGGCCTTGGTTTATTTGTTGTGTTCCATGATATAAGCCTGACGTATCCCCTAGTCCGACAGTATTGGTTGTAGCAAAAAGCCTAAAAGCAATATGTGGTGTAATAACTTTGCTTTGATCTAATAGAGTTAGTCTGCCTTGAGCCTCTAAGACACGTTGTATAACAAACATAACATCTGGCCGTCCCGCATCATATTCATCAAAAACTAATGCGACAGGGTTTTGAAGTGCCCAAGGTAATAGGCCCTCACGGAATTCTGTAATTTGTTTTCCATCCTTTAAAACGATGGCATCTTTACCTATGAGATCTATTCTACTCACATGTGAGTCTAAATTTATTCTGACCATTGGCCAATTAAGTCGAGCTGCCACCTGTTCAATATGTGTTGATTTGCCAGTTCCATGATAACCCTGAAGCATGACCCGCCTATCATTAGAAAACCCGGCGCAAATCGCTTGAGTTGTTCTAGAATCAAATAAATATGCATTATCTATAGTTGGTACATATTCAGACTTTTCACTAAATGCAGGTACCTGCATATCAAAATTAGTATTAAAGGTTTCTCTCGCCGATACGAATGTGTCCGGTTTAAAAATTGGAAATTTTTCGTTCATCTGCTTATCCGTTTTAGGTTAATGTAAAATTTTTAGCCAAGGTTTGTTGTTCGTAGAACTTTCATTGCACTGACTACGCGTTGATAACTTTCTTCAGTATTCCGTTTGCCTTGATTCGTATCTGGATGAAGCTGCTTAACTAATTGTGTGTAACGCTTTCTTACATCTGCTTTGGAGGCCGTATCGTCTAGCCCAAGGTCATTTAAAGCCTTAAGCTGTAATTTGGACAAACTACGCCTTCTTGGTGCCTCAGTCTGATCTGTTATTTTACCTTCACCAAATATTGAATAACCTTCAGCTGTAGCAGCTGTCGAACCTGCTTTTCGTTTTTTTTGTGCGGAAGCCCTTTCTGCTGTATTTTTACGTACATCCCATGTGGGCCTATGGCCATGGCGAGCTCCAATTTGCCATTCTGCAATATCCTCATCACTCATGTTTGAGAAGAAATTCCAATTTTTATTATATTCGCGGGCATGTTGGGTGCAAAAATTATAATATTCTTTTCCTACGCTATCTGGAGATTTAGGTGCCCTGCACCCTCCCATGCTAACGCAACCGGCCCAATCACACACTTGTTGATTAGGGTCTACTTTCTTTTTACCCTTATTTACACGGATATCTATGCCTTTGGGTTTGTATTCAAAATTATTTGTCATATATACTGTTACGTTAAGGGTTTGTGTTTTGGTTGTTTTTTAAGGACTGGTTAAAATGGGCATTTTAAGTGAATCAATCAAGAGAAAATTACAAGAAAGTTTCAATCCGACGCACCTAGAGGTTATAGATGAATCTGCGAAACATTCTCATCATCAAGGAGCTATCAAACATGGACTGGATGGTGGCGGGAAAGAAAGCCATTTTCATGTGGTAATTATCAGTAAAAAGTTTGATGGACTTAACAGATTGCAAATTCATAGACTTGTTATGGAGTTACTTGATGAAGAAATTTCTCAAATTCATGCTTTTAGCTTGGAGGCTAAAAAAGCTTAGTGCTTAGCTTGACCTATACCTTCAAAGAGTACTCTTTGTTTTAAATTTAACCCCTTTGGTTTTGTTGCAGTAATTGTATCGCTTTGCTTTTTTAAATTAAAGCTCGCAATCTCAAATGCTTCATATTTTTGACTCGCAACAGTTGATACTCCTATCAACTTAACTTTGCCCGCTTCTTGATTTAATGAGAAGTCTATATAGCCATTATGAAGTGCGTTATAATAACGAGCATCAGGGTTTGCTTGTGTAAGAAGTAAAGAGTAATCTGCTGTATTGCCACCTAAATAAGCTGTCATTGTTTTTGAAGATACTGAAGAGGTAACGCACTCTATTCCGACTTTTTCTTTATTTTTAGAAGTAAGGTCATTTATCCAAAACTCATGTGCATCGCCAGTAAGTACAATAATATCTTTTATTCCTTCAGTTATTAATTCTTTATAAAATCTTTCCCTAGCGTATGGATATCCATCCCAGCTATCAGGATAAACCGGCAGTTTATACTTAGAGAGTTGAATACTTTCACGAACCCCTTGCCAATCTTTTTCAATTAAATTCAAAGTACTTTCATCAATGTAAGGCTCTAGGTCGGTGGTATGTAAGCGACCCATAATAACTTGGTTTGCAATTACTCGCCAAGAGGTTCCAGAGGATTTTGATTTTTTAAGTTCATTAATTATAAATTCACTTTGAGTTATACCAAACATTTCTCGAGTTGGGTCATTTAATATATCAGATTTAAAGTTTTCAGCTCCTCCTGGACTTGTAATTAAATCATAATGCTCTTCCATAACTAAAGGTTCTGCCCTTGCAGTCAGCCGAGTTTCAACAGTTATTAGAGTTAGTAGGTTGCCCCACTCAAAACTTCGAAATATATCACTTTTTAATCGCTCTAGCTTTGGCTCTCTTACTGGCATCCATTCATAATAAGCCCTTAAAGCCGCATGTTTTCTATCTTTCCAATCACCTTCATTGGGACCGTGGTTATCTGCCCCTGCTTTCCAACTATCATTACTTGTTTCGTGATCATCCCATATTGCTATAAGAGGTAATTTTTGAGTTAGTAACTGTAAGCTACTGTCACTTCTATATTGTGCGTGTCTTTTGCGATAATCGTCAAGTGTTATTATTTCATGTTCAGGTGAATGTATTCGATTTAGATTAGTTCCTGAAGCCCCCTCGTATTCTCCTGCACCGTATTCATAGTAATAGTCTCCTAGGTGAATAACTGCATCGAAATGATCTTGACGTGCTATGTGATCATAAACATTAAAATATCCATGCTCCCAATTAGAGCATGAAACAACAGCAAAACTTGCTTTTTCTATATCACCCTTAGGAAGTGTTTTTGTTTTCCCTATCGGCGAGGTATTTTTATTAAAATGAAATCTATAATAATATTCTGTGTTAGCCATAAGATTTTTAACATCGATTTTTACAGTAAAATCTCGAGATAATTGGGATGAAAAAAAACCTGACTTAGCTATTATTTCAAAATTTTCATTTTTAGATAACTCCCATTTAACACGTAGTTGTCCTAGTTGCGGGTCTTTTGGCGTTATCCGAGTCCATATTATAACTTTATCAAACTTTGGATCCCCTGAGGCAACCCCATGTAAAAATTCACCAGAATGACTTTTTTCTTCAGCATTATAGCTTGATATATTTTTTGGCGAACATGCGAAAGCACTTGTGGCCGTTAATCCACCTAGGATTTGTCTACGATTTATATTTTTTGGCATAACATTTTTTCTTGTATTTTCTAACTGTTAAGGCACCATTTAATTATAGATTTTTGTGCATGAAGTCTATTTTCGGCTTCCTGGATAACAACACTCTTAGGCCCATCTATCACGCTTGCACTTACTTCTTCTCCACGGTGGGCCGGCAAGCAATGCAGAAATATAGAATTTTTTGCTGCAGCATTCATTAATTTATCATTTACTTGATAGGCGGATAAATCTTCTAATCTTTTTTCTGAGTTTTTATCGCCCATAGACACAAAGGTATCGGCAATAACAACATCGGTGCCTGTACAAGCCTGTAATGGATTTTTTATAACTTCAATATCTGCTCCATGAGACCTAGCAGCATCTAAAATACTCTTTTTTACTTCATAACCTTTTGGAGAGGATAATCTTAATTTATATTTAAACTTTACTGCAGCATTTATAAAACTATTCGCAACATTATTGCCGTCACCTACCCAAGTAAGTGTCATGTTTTTTAGCTGACCCGCCTTTAAAGTTGTCTGCTCTTCAAGAGTTAGTAAATCAGCCATTATTTGGCAAGGGTGATTAAAATCTGTTAATCCATTGATCACAGGAATATTGGCATTGGCTGCTAAGTTAAGTATAGTTTCATGATTTTTTGCACGTAGCATGATTGCATCAATATAGCCAGATAGCACTTTGGCAGTATCTTCTATAGTTTCGCCTCTGCCCAATTGCATATCGTTACTGGTAGCAGTAATAGAGCCTCCACCGAGCTGTCTGATGGCCATATCAAAAGAAAAACGTGTCCGAGTGCTTGATTTTTCGAAAATTAAAGCAATTGTTTCCCCTTTTAATGGAGCGTCATTATCTAACTCACCTTTTCGTAAGCCTATTCGATTTTTTTTCATCCTGTGTGCTTCATCTAGAATACTTCTTAGCTCAGATGTCTGTATATCCGCCAATGAAAGAAAATGCTTTGGGGTGGTCATTTTTTACTCCTAACATAAAGAATAATACTTACAAAAAATTACTTATATTTTCTATGCAAATGTCAGTTTTTTCTGACAGGCGCAATTAGCATTAAGCTAAACTTCAAAATCATTAAGTTTTTTAGCTTCTTCAAAGCATGACCTTAAAATAGCTACTGCTTCATTTACATGCGTTTCATTTATAATTAACGGAGGAGCAAGACGTAAAACATTGTCACCTGCTGAGCCTCCAAGCATAAACTTCTCTAACATCATTTTTCTAACTTCTAATGCTGATTTTTTAAGCTTCATTCCACATAGTAAACCTTTTCCTCGGAGCTCTTGTACAACATCAGGAAATTCATATTTTAATTGTTCAAATTCTTTTTTTATTAAATCAGAAACCATATTAATATTCTTCAGAAAATTAGGTTTGGATATTTCATCCCAAACAGCGTTTCCGACTGCAGTTGCTAATGGGTTTCCGCCATAAGTTGAGCCGTGTGTGCCGGGTACCATGCCCGCTCCAACCTTTGCGCTAGCTATACATGCCCCAAGAGGAAACCCTCCGCCAACTCCTTTTGCTACTGCCATTATATCGGGTTCTGCTCCTTCTACCCATTGATGAGCGAAAAGACGCCCTGTTCTTCCTGCGCCACATTGCACTTCATCGTAAATTAACAAAATATTATTATCATCACAAATCTTGCGTAATCCTAATAAGCATTGATCTGGCACAGGCCTTAAACCACCCTCGCCTTGTACGGGCTCTATAAGTATTGCTGCTGTAGTTTTTGAGATTGCTTTTTTAAGCGCTTTGTGATCAGCAAAAGGCAGGTGGATGAAACCAGGTAAAGCTGGCCCGAAGCCCTTTAGGTATTTAGGATTACCCCCCGCATTGATAGTAGCAAAAGTTCTACCGTGAAAAGCTCCTTGAAATGTTATAATATCAACTTTTTCCGTATCGCCATTATCGTAATGGTATTTGCGAGCTGATTTCATGGCACATTCGAGCGCTTCAGCCCCAGAGTTAGTAAAAAAAACTTTTTCCGCAAATGGCAACGCCAGGCAATATTTTTCCGCAAGAGCTTTTGCACCTGGTAACTGAAACATTCCTGATAAATGCCATACCTTGTTGGCTTGCTCTATTAAGGCTTTCTTTGGAGACGGGTGATTGTGTCCAAGACAATTAACTGAAATCCCAGCAATAAAGTCTAAATATTTATCACCATTTTCTGTATAAAGATATGCTCCTTCACCCCTTATAAAGGTTTGTTTCGGGGGGTTATAAGTATCATATAAGTAATCGCCAAGTGCCATTTTTTATTCCTTAAGATTTAATTCGCCATCCTGATTTAACGACTTTCAACACTATGAAGAAAAGTATTATATTGATCAGAAAAATAGTTATAACGCCTGTTATTATCGGGCCGTCCGAAACTCCTAAAAATCCATATCTAAATCCATCTATTAAATAAAAAAGAGGATTAAATAAAATTAATTCTTGGAAGGATTTAGGTAAAACTTCAATTGAATAAAATGTTCCAGACAAAAACGATAGAGGCAGGATAATAAATTGATTTACTACGGCTAATTGATCAAATTTCTCTGCCCATATTCCTGATAGAACTCCAACCATGCCCATCATAACTGCCGCCGATATACCAAAGTAGAGTATTGCCCAGATTTTACTTGGATACATAGGTGTAAAAAAACTGAGTGCTAGCGAGGTAACCAATGCAACGATAATGCCCCTAGTTGCAGCCCCCCCGATCCAGCCGATAGCTAGTTCAAAATAGGATAACGGCGGCATTAAAACATCTGAAATGCTACCCATTAGTTTCCCTGTCATTATTGATGATGAACTATTTGCTGCTGCATTATTTAAAATGCCCAACATCACCAAGCCCGGTGCAAGGAATGCCATAAAAGATTTAGGGTCAGGCCTTAGTGCTGAGAAGGCTAGTACAAATACTGTCATATACAAAAGGTTGGAAATTACAGGTGCGAGTAAAGTTTGCGGACCAACACGCATAAATCGTTTTATTTCCTTTTTATATAATGTAGCTAGTCCCATCCAGTTCACTAAACCAAATTCATGAACTTTGGGGGTTGGTAAGGATTGCAAACCTGATTTATTCATAATTAATACCTTTTTACTAACCACCGCACTAACATGACCTTATTTGCAAGCCAAGTGCTAGGATGAATACATTTGAGGTAAATTTTTCTATAAATTATTATATCTATATGTTGATTTCTGTGGATAGCTTTGCATGCCTATCTTGTGGTTTTTACAACATTATATACTGTATATTGTGTAATTTAGTTTTATAGCTGTTTTTAATAAACTATATATTGTGTGCGCAGTGTTTTTATTGAAAGAGCTTTTTCAAGATACCGATTAGGGGAGTATTTTAAAATGGCATGGACAGAGGATCGAGTTGAAATACTTACTAAACTATGGGCAGAGGGTTTGTCAGCAAGCCAGATTGCCAAAGAACTCGGTGAAGTTACGAGGAATGCTGTTATAGGCAAAGTTCACCGCCTTGGATTATCAGGCAGAGCCAAACCTTCAAATCCTACAAAAAAACCAACTCGAAAAACTACGGCGGCTCGCACAAGAGCAGCTAGGTTGCCTTCAGCACCAAGAAAGCAACGGTCAACAATTTCTGTTCCTCCACCACCGCCTCCAATTGAAGCCAAACCAATGGCTAATGGTAAATATGCTACTATATTAACTATCAGAGATCATATGTGTAAATGGCCTATTGGTGACCCAAGTACATCTGAATTTCGTTTTTGTGGAAGAAAAACTGAAGATAAAGATGAACCTTATTGTACTGCTCATAGTAGAGTTGCTTATCAGCCCTCCAGACGAAGGGGCGGTAGTGTGCGTGCATTGGGACCTAACCCTATACGACGTCGGCTTAAATAGCTTATTATAATAATTTATTTACTTCTAATTATTCTTATCCTGCAGTACTATTTGGTTATAGTAACCTTTAGTTAGGAGATCTAATGAGCGAGATTTACGCACGTACTTGCCACATATGCGAAGCTAATTGTGGGACACTTATGACTATCGAGGGTAATAAAGTTACAAAAGTAACGGGT
Organism: uncultured Hellea sp.; assembly: GCA_905477785.1. Classification (GTDB taxonomy): domain Bacteria; phylum Pseudomonadota; class Alphaproteobacteria; order Caulobacterales; family Maricaulaceae; genus Hellea. The sequence goes on along the minus strand of CAJQGR010000065.1, from coordinate 21,710 downwards.
AACCCTGATCATGTCTTATCCCAAGGTTATATATGTCCAAAGGCCACTGCAATTCCAGATATTCAGGATGACCCTGATAGATTAAGGCATCCAATTAAAAAAACTAAAACTGGTTGGAAGGAAGTAACTTGGTCAGAAGCTTTTTCTGACATAGCAAAAAAGCATAAGGCAATATTAAAAAATAAAAAAGCATCAGCAATTTTTGCTGGAAACCCAAATGTTCATAACTACTCTAGTAGTTTCTTTATGCGTGGATTAAAGAAGGCTTGGGGCGTTATAGGAATATATTCAGCATCAACTCTTGACCAGATCCCTCATATGGTATGCCAAAAGTGGGTTTACGGTCACAATGCTTTGTATCCTGTACCCGATATAGATCGAACTATGTATATGCTATGTGTAGGAGGTAACCCTTTAGCTTCCAATGGCTCTCTTTGGACAGTTCCAAATGTTAAAAACCGTATTAAGAAATTACAAGACCGTGGAGGAAAGTTTGTTGTTATTGACCCAAGAAGGACAGAAACTGCTAAATTAGCTGATGAGCATTATTATGTTAAACCAGGAACTGACACAGCTTTTTTTATAGGATTATTATTAACTTTAGGAGAGCATGATTTAATTAACCCTAGACATTTGAGTGCATTCTTAAAGGATTGGGATAAGGCCATGAGTTTTGTTCGTAGATTTTCACTTGAAGACTTATCAAATTATTGTGGGATTAGCCCCCAAATAATTTTATCGATAGCGGAGCAACTTGGATCAGGTAAGCCAGCTATAGTTTATGGGCGTATGGGTATATCAGTTACAAAACACGGAACATTAAACCATTGGTTAATTCAATTATTAAACATTGCCACTGGTAATGTAGATAAGGAAGGTGGAGTAATGTTTCCTGACCCAGTTATTGACCCTGTGGAAAGAAGTGGTACAGGCTCATATGCTAGATATCACCAACGCGTTTCGGGGCGTCCTGAAGTTCTTGGAGAGTTGCCAGCTGCTGAGTTAGCCTCTGAGATCATCACAAAAGGTGATGGACAGATTGGAGCGTTACTTACGATAGCGGCTAACCCAGTTTTATCCGCGCCAGGAGGAAAACAAATAGACTTAGCTTTTAAAAGTTTAGAATTAATGGTTTCTATCGATATGTATATTAATGAAACATCTCGTCACGCCGATTATATATTACCACCATGCGGGCCGCTTGAAAAAGACCATTATCCGCTTTTCTTTGCTCCGCTTGCTATAAGAAATTATGTTGATTATTCACCCGCCCTTTTTGAAAAAAAAGAAAATAGTTTGTCAGACTGGGAAATAATGGCTGATTTAACTGATGCTCTTTTGCGCGAGGGCGGTAACCTTACGCCAACCCCAAGAGTGAGTCCGCCAGAATTACTTGATCAATTCTTAAGATCTTCAAAGCATGGCATAAATTTGGCCCAACTCAAAGCTAATAACAATGGTTACGACTTGGGGCCTTTAAATCCAAGATTACCGGAAAGGCTCAAAACAGAAGATAAATTAATTCATTGTGCCCCCGATATAATTTTAAAAGATTTAAGAGTGTTTGAGGAAGCATTTAAATTGCCAAAGGCTTCCGGTTTCAATTTGATTGGGCGCAGGCATGTTCGCTCTAACAATAGTTGGCTGCATAACTCTAAACGTCTGATTAAGGGCCCCAACCGCTGCACATTAATGATAAATCCTAAGGATGCTGCTATGCTTAGATTGGATAATAATGAACTTGTTGAGGTATACAATGAAATCGGATCAGTTCAGTTACCTGTTGAAATAACAGAGGATATCATGCAGTCAGTTGTCTCTATTCCTCACGGATATGGGCATGGTAGAGCAGGGGTTAAGCTTACAGAAGCTGGAAAAAAACCAGGGGTATCTATCAACGACCTTACAGACCCCTCTATATTAGATAATCTTTCAGGAAATGCTGTTTTAAACAATATTTCTGTAGAAATCAGAAAAATTTAATTAACATTAGTGTAATCAAACTTAGCCCAAACACTCTTTGCGATAGGCATAGGTTCTTGTAATATTTTACTAACTATAGCTTCTGCCAATAAGGGTGCAAACGTAAATCCCCGTGATCCAAGTCCAGTAAAAAGCCAAGTATTTGTATCCAACTGACTTATAATTGGGAGGGTATTTTTAGAGGTTACTCTCACTGACGACCTAGAGTCCTCGCCAGATATAGTGGCAGCTATGCCTGTAAAGTTTTTTAAATTGTTAATATTTTCAATGTCGTCAGATACTCTGGGTGTAAAAGGGTTATTTCCATCAAGCCTATTATGAGTAGCCCCAACAATTACATGCCCCCCTATAGGTATAGCGTATCCACCATAGCTTAATGTACTCTTAAGTTTTGCTTTTACAGATGATATTTGACCTCGCGTAAACCTTAAAGGAATGTTTTCGACTTGAAGCATATTTTTCAGTCCGAAACCTGCCGCTAAAAACTTTAAATCTGAATTTTTTGGTATTTCTTGCTTTAAATGAATACCTTTAAGCCAGTTATTAATTATTAGTTTTGGGCATATAATCAAAGATTTCCCAAGTTTAAGTTTATTCTCTGTACCATCATATTTTAGATGCTTTTTAGGCAGTGGGGATTGAGAGCATAACTTTTTAAATCGTATTATTTCGTCACTCGATTTTGGTATTTGAGTAACCCCTTTTTTTAAGGAGTGATCTTTATACAAATTTAAAGCATAAAGGTAGCTATTTAAAAAAAACCTACTTTCAGGTCTATCTTGTAGGTCTAATCTGGGTTTAACTAATGCAACTATATTGTGACTTGCTGCTATAAAATCTTCTTTATGAACTATTTGCGGAATAATTCCCCGTCTTTTAAAAGCTAATGCTAGTGATGCCCCTGCAATACCGGCTCCAATTATAGTCGGCGCAAGCATAATTTTCTTATTAACTCTTTTCCCTTCCAGTATAGCTTCAAGCCTATGACGTTTACGACCAAAACCTTCCCTTTTGTGAACTTTAAAACCTACTTTTTCTAAGGATTTTTTTACTGCTCCAGCAGCTGTAAAAGTTCCTAATCGAGCTCCCTTTGCTGACAAATCATATATTTTTTCTATTATTTCATCCGACCACATATCTGGGTTTTTCGAGGGGCTGAAGCCATCTAGAAACCATGCATCAACTCTGGCATCTATCTCATGTAATGCGTCAAAGGCATTATCATGAATTAAAGTTAAGCTGACATCTCCAAAGTGCAGTCTATGAAATCCCTTTACAGGGCCTGGCCAGACTTTTATTAATTCATCACTAAAATTTTTGAGCTCAGGTAATGATAATAAAATTTCTTGTAGCTGGGATTTTTCAAAAGGATGCTTTTCAATCGATAGATAATGAAGCCTTCCTTGTTTTGGTTTTGTTTTTTGCCACATTTTCATAGTTGTAAGAAAATTAGTCCCGGAACCAAAACCTAACTCACAGATCGTAAAGTTTTCTAAATCTTTCCATCTTTCGGGAATCCCGCATGCTTTCAAAAAAATAGTTTCAGTTTCTGAGACTGCTCCTTCTGAGGAAAAATATATATCATCATAATCTTTTGAAATAGGTGTATTTTTATCTCTCCAAATGAGTTTGGGAGGTGTACATTGTATTAAGGGTTTTGGTCCTGGCATATGTATGTTTAGCAAAGTTAAACCTTAGCTCCTACAAAAATATTATACTATAAAGAGGAGTATATTCTTTTTCTTATGGATGGATAATAATAAGATAAAGTAAATGCACGTGCTAAATAATATATTAAAAAAGAGATCCAGATGCCATCCTTTTCAAGTTTAATGGTTATTAAATAATGAGCTAAGATATAAATTATGACTGCCACAATGCCAGCGTTCCTCATTTCACGAGTGCTAGTTGTACCAATAAATATACCGTCTAATTGCCATGCTGCAAATCCAATAATAGGTGTCAATGCGCAGTAAGGTAAGTACCTATTCGCGGTAGATATAACATTTTCATCAGTAGATAAAAATTCAATTGCAAAGGGGCCAAGTATAAAAATTACAAAACTTAATATAAAAGCAAAAATAATAGAAAAATCCGTCGTTAATTTAACAGACTTATCAAAATTTTGTAAATTTTTTGCTCCATAAGCTGAACCAACAAATGCTTCTGCTGTATGAGCGAAAGCATCCAGCACAAGTGCTATCATTGTGATAAATTGCATTAAGATATGATAACTAGCCAGAAATATGATACCTTGAGCTGCAGCCGCATTACCAAAAAAGCTAAAGCCAACAGTGAGGCACATTGTACGAATAAAAATATTGCTGTTCGTAACTCCAAGTTTCTTTATCGATGGTGCATCCAATAAACTATCAATTGAAAAAGCCTTTTTTATAAGACCTCCTTGTTTGATAATTTCAGAGTGTGCAAGCCATAATCCGACTATGAGCCCAAACCATTCGGCTATAGCTGAAGCTATACCAACTCCCCATAACCCCCACCCGAACTGTATTACAAATATAGGAGAAAGTATTATATTGACTGCGTTTAAGGCTATTTGCATTTTTAATGCGAGGCTTGATCGACTAATGCCAACGAACCACCCCATGAGGGCAATTGATGCAAGTGTTGCAGGTAGCCCCCAAATCCTTGCCTGTATATATATAGACGCAGAACTTTCTGTATCTGGAGTTCCTGAAAACACAAGAAGTGCTCCATTGAGTAGAGGTATTTGCATGATGAATATACCAAGACCTATAAGTATGCCTAGCGGAATTGCACGGGCAAGGTGTGCTTGAACTTCAGAATATCTTTCAGCACCAAAACTTTGAGCAGCCAGGCCAGCTGTGCTCATACGCAAAAACCCAAATCCCCAATATGCAATTCCATAGATCACGGCACCTAAACCTATTCCAGCCAAGGCTGTTGTGGAGCTAAACCTTCCTATTACTAAAGTATCTACAAGTCCTACAATGGGTGCTGCAGCATTTGCTAACATTATTGGCCAACTTTGAGAAAAAACATTTCTGTATGTTAAGTTCAAAGCCTTTGAAGTAGACATTAATCGGCTTTATCAGTTAGGTAGTGGCCATGCATTACTGCTATTGGCTTGCTGTAATCTTCCTGCCAAGACCTTACTCTAACATTTGCAACGCGAGCTCCTTGTTTGAATACAACAGCTCTTGCATAAGTGTCTTTTGGTAAACCTTTGCGTAGGTAGTCTACATTTATGCCAATGGGTTTAGAAAGGCTTTTTCCATTGGTTGTTATATATAACTGGGCAATTGCAGCTATTTCCATGAGACCACTGATTGCTCCCCCATGTAATGCAGGTAATGTGGGATTGCCAATATTTGAGTTTTTGAAGGGCATCCTCAAAGTAAACTCCTCCCCAATAAATATTGGCTTGACTCCTAAAGTTATTGAATATGGAATTTGAGATAGGGCTTTAATAATTCTTTCTTGCTCAAACATTTCTTATATCCTTTTTGAGCATGCTAGTCGCCATAAAAGTAGCTTGAGCGGTTGCAACAGGATCAGTTTCATCGCCATCGTGTGCCACCGCACGCAAAAAAGCCACGTGTTTAGTAGCCTTATAACAATGAGCTTGTGCGATTATTGTTTTTCCGGGCTCAGCTGCTCGCATATAATCTATAGATAGATTTAGTGTTGCACACATCCTTGGTTCATCAAATCCGGCTATGGCAGCTAGTCCACAAGCTTGATCAAGTAAAGTGGTCACCGCTCCTCCGTGAAGCACTCTTGTTTTGGGGTCTCCGATTAGTTCGGTATTGTAGGGCAAGCTCATGGTTGCTCTGCCTTTATCAACGGCAACAAATTTTATACCTAATTCTTTTCCGTGGGGCGTATGTTCCGCCATGCTGGGACCAATTTCCCATAATTTTTGTATGTAATCATTTTCTGACACGTTTCTCTCCTATTGGCCTTTTAAAGGCAATTATACATTTCGTCTATAATTCGCTTAGGTCTTAGGTCACCTATTAATGTATTATTCTGTTTATTCATCACATATGCACCAGATATGCCATTGATGTGATCAGCAAAAACACAAGAACCTCCCCAGCCACTATGACCTACTGTTTCTGGATAAGGCCCATAAAAATAATTTGGAGCATTTTTCATTAAGCCTGCTCCAAAATCTAAAATAAAGGGTAATACGAGATCAGGCCCGCTACTATGAGATTTTCTTAAACTTAGTACTTTCTCTTCTGATAGATAGTTTTTTGTATTTATATTTCCGTTAACCGCCATTTGCATTATTTGAGCCAAAGACTTTGCATTTGCATGACAATTATTGCCTGCAAACTCTGCTTCACGCCATCTATCTAATGGTTTTGGGTTGGGAGTCGACCAGTTCTTTAAAAAAGCAAATTCTGTTGCAGCATTAATTTCTCCAAGATTAGCTAATTTATTTGGTTTAATAATTTCTGAACAGTCATTATGTTTATTTTTAGGTAGTCCAATCCATATGTCCAGATTATTAGGATCGCAGATATCCTCTCTTAGTATCTTGCCAAGTGAGCGCATATCCTTATCAGCGCGACGAGCAATCTCTCCAATCAGGAAGCCAAATGTTATGGGGTGATAGCCATTAAGCTTTCCTGGCAAAAATATAGGTTTTTGATTAGCGAGGGTGTTACAAGTTTTCTCCCATGAGTACCAATCTTCATTTGTCCAATTTGGACAACTAATACCTGATAGACCAGATTGATGGGATAAAAGTTGAGCGATAGTCAAATTATTTTTCCCATGCTCTGCAAATTCAGGCCATATACTACTTACTAACTGATCATAACTTAAATAATTTTGTTCCACTAAATGCGCTATTACCAAAGAGGCAACTGCTTTACCGGATGAAAAAACAGAAAATAATGTACTTGGGTTTATTACCCTTGATTTTTTTTTATCAGCCCACCCTCCGTGCAAATCAAGAATTAATTCACCATTTTTATAAGCACAAAATTGTGCTCCATGTTCTTGTTTGCTCTCAAAATTTGATTTGAATATATCAATAACTGAAAGGAATTTTTCTTCTGCAAAAATTTGATATGGAATTTCATTCATTTAACTATTTACCTTTAAATTCAATGTATCATAAATGTCTAAACCAGAAATTAACTTTATTATTACCATCTAAAAGTTTATCTTTATGACTGAAAAACAAAAATAAAACTTCAAACCAATTAAAATTACTTAAGTGCTTTTCATATTTGTCTTTGGAGGCTACATTTGGCTGTCAACAGGATTCTTAATGACTTTAATAATTTATCATAACCCTAGGTGCTCTAAATCCCGTGAACTTTTAGCTTTGCTTGATGAAAAGAGCATTGATTATAATGTTTTTAAGTATATGGAAAATAGTCTTACGGCTGATAAAATTTATAGCCTATTGAAGAAGTTAGACTATCAATCTGCTCGAGAACTTATACGTAAAAATGAACCTGCTTTTAAAAATTTAAATTTAAAACAAGAGAGCAACGAAAAAATTTTAGTTGAAGCTATGATCAAAAATCCAAAACTGATTGAGAGGCCAATAGCAATAAAGAATGATAGGGCTATAGTCTGCCGCCCAGCTCAAAATGTTTTTTTTATTTTATAAAAATGACTAAAATTAAAAGTGATAGACCTATATTTTATGTAAATAAAATACCTAAAGCTTTTAGGGCATATAGACCAAAAGCAATACAGTTTCTTGCTAGATTGATGCTAAGAGTATTTGGTTGGACAATTGAAGGAAGAATTCCTGAAATGAGAGAAAATGAAAATTTAGTCCTTATAGCGGCGCCGCATACATCTAACTGGGATGGATTTTTTGGTTTTATAGCAATAATAGGTTTAGATGCAAAGATATCTTTTTTTGGAAAACACACATTATTCAAAAAACCCTTTTTAGGCAGGTTTCTAAAATATATGGGAGGAATACCTGTCGATAAGAATAAGCCTGGTTCAGGCCTTGTTAAAGAAGCTGTAGAAAATATGGAAAAACTTAAGGGATCACTAATAGCAATTGCACCCGAAGGTACTCGATCAAAAACAAAACAATGGCGAACTGGATTTTTGCACATTGCAGAAGCAGTTGATGCAAGAATTTTTAAAGCTGCTTTCGATTTTAATACTAAGAGAATAATTTTAGATAATTTTTTTATACCGAGTGGAAATACAGAGAAAGACCTGGATAAATTGAAAATATATTATTCTAAATTTTCTGCTAAAAAGCCTAAAAATTATTAAAAATTTGATACAAACCTATTAATTATATTCATAACAAGACTAAAGCTTATTTTTGACCCACTCTTTTATTTTTCGTTCGAGGATATTTAACGGAAGACTACCATTGATTAAAACTTGGTCGTGAAATTCTCTAATATTAAATTTATGGCCAAGCTGGCTTTCAGAAAATTTTCTCAATTCTAGTATTTTAAGTTCACCTATTTTGTAAGATACTGCTTGTCCTGGCCAGCTTATGTATCTGTCAACTTCTGTTTTTATGTTGTAGGGAGCCAGCGCCGTATTATTAAAAAAACATTCTTCTGCTTTTTCACGATTCCAACCTTTCCAGTGGATTCCAGTATCAACTAAAAGTCTGCAGGCTCTCCACATTTCATAGGTGAGCTGCCCAAATTTATCATATGCAGTTTCATAAATTCCCATTTCACCAGCTAATTTTTCAGCATATAACCCCCAACCCTCTACATAAGCGCTAACGTGGATATCTTTTCGGAAGGAAGGAACATTTTTTATTTCTTGGCTAAGTGCAATTTGATGGTGATGACCCGGAACCCCTTCATGAGCTGTGAGTGCCGGCAGGTTGTAAAGGGGTCTTTGTTTTAAGTCGTAAGTATTAACTACATAATTTCCTGCTTTGTTAAGTTCAGGGCTCCCTCCCCAATAACGGCCAGTTGTGTAGTTCTCTTGAATTTCTTTCGGTACTGGAATTATTCCATATGGTAAACGTGGCAATGTTTGAAAAAACTCAGGCATTCTTCCATCTATCTTTTTAGCGAGATAAGAGGCCTCTTTGAGTAATTGTTTTTTAGTGGAGGCATAAAATTGAGGGCTTGTCCTCAAGAATTTCAAAAAATCACTAAATGTACCTTTAAAATTAGTTGTACGAATAACCGCATCCATTTCTGATCTAATTCTCTGTACTTCATGAACTCCAATATTATGGACTTCGTCTGGTGTTATTTCTAATGTTGTGAAATTTTTAATGAGAGCTTTGTAATATTCCCTATTATTATTGTTTGTCCCAATACCAATATTTAATCTTGTTTTTGGTAGGTATTCACTTTCAATAAACTCTTTAAGGTCTTTATATGCGGGTAAAACAGAATTAATTACTGTTGTTTCACCCAGTATATCTAATCGATTTTTTTCTTCATGGTTAAAATTATGGGGGTAATTTTTGAACGGTATATAGAAAGGGTGCTCTTTAGGATCGCCTTTACTAAGTTGATCTATAACTTTTATAATGCCAGGCATAATTTCTACTGAAGCAGTAAATTGTGTATTAATCCCTCTGCGCATATTTTTTTTATGTTCTTCGAAATACTTTGGAAGCTTTGATAGTCTAGAGGCATATGCGTCATAATCATCAATTACTTCAAATTTTGTTTGACGTGATATATAACTCATTTCATTGAAAAAACCGCTATCATTTGTGAATGGTATCCTCATAGTATCATATGGAAATAAGCGTTTTCTTTGATTTAGTTCAAAGCCTAATAATTCGTAACTCAGTTTAATATTTTCATCCATTTGTTCTTTGGAGAGAGCTAGATGTCTCTGAATAAAACTTTCTATTAAAGCTTCATTGTCTTTCTGAGCCTCTATGCTTACGTTTGGGAGCATTCGTAGAGCTGGTCTATTTCCTAATTGTCCACTTTTTATAGGATTGATATTTATTTCATACTTTTCAAAGTCATATATTAAAGATTCAAAGCTATCTGCAGTTAATAAGCTATTTTGAGGAACAGCTGTAAATGAAGTTGAAAAGGATAACGAAAAGATAGCCAATGACTTAAATATTAAAAGATTAATTTTTGGCATATGCACTCACAGTAGTTATCTTTTAAGGATCAGTTATGTTTTGGACAAGTATTTTATATAATATAATGGTATATATTGGGTTTCGAAAACTCTATATTAACGTTTGTACATTAGTTTTTAATCATGAAAAATTATCTTATTATACTTTGCTTGCCTATTTTTTTGTTAAGTTGCGCATCACCAGTAACGCCAGCTTCTGTAAACTACAGTAACAACCAAAAGAGTAATTTATATCTCCCGGACCGAGCTAAATTTATACAGAAAGATAGAAGGTGGGGTTCTCAACGGCTGGGTAAAACTTCAGATACAATTGCGAGTGATGGTTGCCTGTTAACTGCATCAGCCATGGCACTAACAAATTTAGGTTTTCAAATGAACCCATCTGAACTTAATAGTGCGCTCAATCTTTACGATGGTTTTACGTCAGAAGGTTGGTTAATTTGGGACGGCATACGCCGTGTTACAAAAGGAAAAGCAAAAGCAACTGTTTATAATACAGTATCAAAACAGATAATAGATAAGTGTATTGTAAACGGTAGTTACCCCTTGGTGCAGTTTGATAATTTACCAAATGGAAGATCGCATTGGGCCATGGTCCTTGGAAGAGATAAACATGTTTATTATATGCGGGATCCGCTAAAAAATATTTCCTACCCATTAAATTTTCCTATTACAAACCGAAATTTAAATGCATTCAAATCTATCCGTTGTATTGGTTTGGTGAATTAAATATTTAAAATTGAAGATATTTAAAAATTAATAGGCTAAACTTAATTGAATATAATATATAGCATATTTATGAGTAGGCAAAAATCTATGAAAACCCACATTTATGATTTCTAGTAGGGCTCTAAAATATATTGATGAATCGCTTTTAATTTCAAAAGTTTTCGCAAGTCGCAAAATGGCTGCTATGCTAGGTCTTGGTTTTAGTGCGGGTCTGCCTATCTTACTAGTCTATACCGTTTTGTCAGCATGGTTGCGAGAATCAGGTGCCAGTAGGTCGACGATTGGTTTTTTTGTAGTTGTCGGTTTTGCATATTCTTTGAAGTTTATATGGGCTCCTTTAGTAGACCGCTTAAAAATTCCAGGCTTTTCTAAATTGCTTGGCAATAGAAGGGCTTGGATATTATTTTCGGCACTGGGAACGGCCCTAGCCATCCTATCTATGTCCTTTCAGGATCCTTCAAAGGACCTGGTGAGTGTTGCATTTTGTGCAGTTTTAATAGCATTTACATCTGCAACTCTAGATATTTGTGTAGATGCTTGGCGGGTAGATATCTCTAAAAATGAAGAGCAAGCTGCAATGTCAGCAGTTTATCAGTTAGGCTATCGCTTCGGTATGGTTTCAGCTATTTCTGGAGGGTTATTTCTTGCCGATATTGGTGGCTATAAACTAACTTATATTGGTTTAGCGTTTTTAGCTTTTTTAGGTAGTTCAACACCCCTATGGGCGGCTGAGCCTCACAAAGAAAGTAAAAGTATTAGAGAAAATAAGATAAAAGCTTTTAACTGCTTATTTAGAGGTTTGATTACTTTATTAATATTGGCAGTAATACTTTATTTGGGTATAAAAGAAGGTGGTTACTTCAGATATATTGGCCGCTTTTCATATAATATATATCAGGATGTTTTTTCTAATTTACCCTCAGGCGTTGTAAAAAGTATTGGTTTTTTTGTTTTATTTTTTGTTTCACTTTTACCATTTGGAGGAACAATATTTTTTCTCACATTTGGCCGAAGTTATTTAAATAGAGATGAAATATATAAAGTTCCAATAATAGGAGACCTAGCAGATTTAGTAAAACGCACAGGATGGATGGCCCTTTTAGTTTTTGCTATAGTAGCCTCTTACAGAATTAGTGATACAACTATGGGTGTTATGGCAATGCCACTATATATAGATCTTGGATATTCTAAAACTATAATAGGGGCAGTTAAAGGCGTTTTTGGTATTTCTATGCTGATTTTTGGCGCTTTTGCTGGGAGTTGGTCAGTAGCAAAATTTGGTATGAGTAAAACAATGGTTTTTGGAGCCTTTATCACGATCTTTACCAATTTAAGTTTTGCATGGTTGGCAACAATTTCAACACCAAAAACGGTTTACCTTTTTTCCACAATTGGGGCTGATAATCTAGCGGCAGGCTTTTCAGGTTCCGTATTTATAGCCTTTATGTCTATTCTTGTTAATAAAAAATATTCTGCATCACAATATGCATTGTTTTCTTCTCTTTTTGCACTTTACGGTAAAAGCTTGGCTGCTTTTTCTGGAGTACTGGCTGACAAGGTTGATTACATGTGGTTTTTTGTTTTAACCTCGGTTTTAGGTATTCCTGCATTAATATTTGTACTTTACGATTGGTTAAATGGATTTACTGACAGCATAAATGAAAATGCTGTGGCCAAATCATGCCTTTAGGCTTGCGCAAAACGAATATTTTCTTCAATTTATTAATATATGAATATTCAGGCTGATAAAGATATAAAGGCTCATAAGGTTACCCCTATGATGAAGCAGTTTCTAGGCATTAAAGCTGAGGCCGGACCCGATGTTTTATTATTTTTTAGAATGGGTGATTTTTATGAATTGTTTTTCGATGATGCAATTAAGGCGGCGGAAGCATTAGATATAGCCCTTACAAAACGTGGAAAGCACAACGGTTCTGATATACCAATGTGCGGTGTTCCTGTGCACGCATCAGAAACTTATTTACATCGTTTGATTAAAAAAGGTTTTAAAGTCGCTGTTTGTGAACAAACAGAAACACCAGCCGATGCAAAAAAACGAGGCTATAAAGCTATCGTTAATAGAAAAATTGTCCGTGTGGTTACGCCCGGAACATTAACTGAAGATACATTATTAGATGCTAGAGGCCAAAACTTTATTCTAGCTTTATATAAATCCTTGTTGGGTCATTATGCAATTGCCTGGGCTGATATTTCTGATGGCTCATTTTATGTTTCTGAGGTTGATTTTGATAGTTTGGCTGGCAAGCTCGCAGCTTTGTCTCCAAGTGAAGTTGTTATTCCAGAGTTACTCTATCAAGACTCTGAATTTTTAAAGCCTCTGCATTTAAGTGATACTTTCTTAACCCCTCAGCCAGCCATTAAATTTAATTATCGTTCTGCTGAGGCCCAATTGAAGAAGTGTTTTAATGTGAAAAGTCTTCAAGGGTTTGGCGCATTTACTAAGGCAGAAATTTCGGCTGCAGGTGCATTGTTAAATTACCTTGAATTGACTCAAGCGGGAAAGAAAGCCCAACTTTCTAATTTAAAACACAACTCAACAAGTAATTATTTAATTATAGATCCGGCTACGCGCGTAAGCCTAGAGATAGATAGAAATCAAAGAGGTAACAAAAATGGTTCATTACTATCAGTTATTGATAGAACCGTAACTGGTGCTGGGGCACGGTTGTTAAGACAAAGATTGAATTCACCTTTGATAGATTCTGGTGAGATTAATAAACGTTTAGACTCAGTAGGCTTTTTTGTTGAAGAGGATAAGCTATTATTAAAGTTACGAACAGAATTAAAAAAAATTGGGGACATGGCTCGCTCTGTTAGTCGACTTGCTTTAGGGCGCGGTAGCCCCAGGGATATTTTGACATTGAGCCAAGGCTTGATTTTGTGTCAAAAAATTGAAGATTTATTCCATGATATAATAGATCTAAAAAGATTTGATAATATATTTAAATCTGTTGAAAAGTTAAAAATATCAAATACCGTAGAACTTTTTAAGTTTGCAACAGAGTCTTCTGAAGCCTTTTTACCTGACGCACCTTTAAATTCACGACACGGTGGATTTATTGCTACTGGGTGGTCAGATGAACTTGATGAATTGAAAGTGCTGAGAAACGATAGTCGTAATCATATAGCAAATTTGCAAGGGGAATACATAAAGATTTCATCAATACCCACTCTTAAGATTAAACATAATAATATCCTTGGTTACTTCATAGAGATTACTCCTAAATATTCAGATAAAATGAACAATGATAATCTTAAAGAAATATTTATTCACCGTCAAACACTTGGAGGTTCTGTAAGATATACTACAACAGACCTAGTAGATTTAGATTCTAAAATTACAACCGCGCGGGACAGGGCATTGGCCCTTGAAGTTGATATATTTCAACAGTTTGTAGCACGTTCCATCTTTTTGACAGAAGAGATAAGAGAGGTAGCCTCAGCTCTCGCTACATTAGATGTGCTGTCTGCATCTTCAGTTTGGTCTATAGATACAGGCGCGGTTAGGCCTTTAGTGGATGATAGCACAGTTTTTTCTGTAAAAGGCGGACGTCACCCTATTGTCGAAGAATCTCTTTTAAAGTTACCGGATTCAAATTTTACTCCAAATGATTGTCAATTAGATGTAGATACAAAGTCAGGCCCTAGATTAACACTCATAACTGGTCCAAATATGGCTGGAAAATCAACTTATCTAAGACAAAATGCATTAATATTTATTTTAGCGCAATCTGGATTTTATGTACCAGCAACTTCCGCTCATATTGGCATCGCTGACAGATTGTTTTCTCGTGTAGGGGCATCTGATGACTTATCCAAAGGACAGTCAACATTCATGGTAGAAATGTTAGAGACTGCTGCTATTTTAAATTTAGCAACTAGTCGCTCTTTTGTGATTCTTGATGAAATAGGTAGAGGGACATCAACCTTTGATGGACTAGCAATTGCATGGTCTGTGGCAGAACACTTATATGGAGTTAACAACTCTAGAACTTTATTTGCTACACATTATCATGAGCTAACTAAAATGGTTGAGAGTATTGATGGTGCACAAAATGTAAGCCTCAAGGCTGAGGAGTGGGATGGGGATCTTATATTTTTACATGACTTAGTATCTGGTGCGGCTGATAAATCTTATGGAATTCAAGTAGCAAAGCTTGCTGGATTACCCCCAGCTGCTTTAAAGCGTGCACAAAATGTTTTATCTTTGTTGGAGTCTAATAATCAAAATAAAAGCCACATAATTGACGATTTACCTCTTTTTGAAGTTGAAGTTTCTTCACAAAATAAAAAAAACATAGAGTTTTTGGAGGTTATAAAGAATCTAGATACGGATGAACTTTCACCCCGAGCCGCATTAGATTTTTTATATGAGCTGAAAATGAAATTATAACTATGATTGAAGCTAAAGAAAATATATCAATGAGATCTCAAAAAAATATTCTTAAAAGTGGTGTAGACTTATCTATTTTATATGAAAAGTTAATTGTTTGTTCATCAGGAAGTCAACACAATAGAGATAAAATTTTAGCTATCTTTAAATCGACACTTGATGAGGCTAAAAACTCTGTAAAGAATAGATTTCAGTCTGGGTTATTAAGCGGTCTTGAGACTGCTAAGCTTATTTCTCAAATTCATGATGATATAATAAAAACTCTCTTTGATTATACTATGAAAGAAATAGCAGAAACATCAGAATCTGGTAATATTTTAAGCATTACACTCTGTGCAGTTGGTGGATATGGTCGTGGTGAAATGGCGCCTGAATCCGATGTGGACCTTCTTTTTTTAACGGCAAATCAAAAAGATTTATTGAGTGCAAACACAATCACAGAATATATGCTTTATATGCTTTGGGACCTCGGTATCAAGGTTGGTTATTCAACTCGAACCTCAAGTGAGTCAATAAAGTTAGCCAGAGAGGATCAAACAATTTTAACCGCACTTCTTGATTTACGCTATCTTTGCGGTGAAAAAGAACTCGCATTAGAGCTAACAAGAAAATTTAGAAAATCTGTCGCAAGAGGAAAGGGTCGTGCATACATTGCCACAAAATTAGCGGAGCGTGATGCGCGGCATGAGAAAGCAGGCAACTCGAGGTATATGATTGAACCCAACGTTAAGGAGGGTAAGGGTGGTTTGCGTGATTTACATTCCTTATATTGGATTGCACGGTTTTTGGATAGAGATGACAAAGTTAATGATGCTCAAAACCCTCAAAGCTATGTTGACTTAGGCTTGTTTGAGAAAGCTTCTGCAACTAGGTTTGTACGTGCGGCTGACTTTTTGTGGAGAGCTCGCATTTGGCTACATTATATTTCTGGCCGTCCGAATGAAAGTCTAAGTTTTGATAAGCAAACTGTATTAGCTAGAAAAATGGGCTATGCCTCAGGACCTGTAGAAATTGCAGTTGAAAAGTTTATGAAAGAATATTTTATAAATGCTAGAGAAGTGGGGGCATTAACTCGGATTGCATGTGCTAAATTGGAAGCACAAAAGTCGATATTACTTCCTAAAGGATTGGATGTATTTTTACCTAATTCAAGAAGAAATATTAAAAATACTGATTTTGTATTAGATCATGGTCGCTTGATGTTTTCTGATCCTTTAAAAATTAAAAAAAATCCATCTATGATACTGCAGTTGTTCGAAACTGCTGGGCGTCGAAACTTAGACATACATCCAGATGCATTTAGCGCTATAGATTTTCGTCGAAATTTAATAGATGGTGAGTTTCGTCGTGACCCAATAAATTCTAAAATTTTCATGAAAATTCTGTCTTCTGCAAAATCACCTTATTCAACTTTAAAAGCTATGAATGAAGCAGGTGTACTTGGTCGATATTTAATTGAGTTTGGAGGGATTGTTGCGCGAACACAATTTAATATGCACCATGCCTATACAGTAGATGAACATACACTTCGTTTAATAGAAAACTTTGATAATATTTTGATGGGTAAAATGGAAAAAGAGCACCCAGTCTCTACAAAAATAGTAAAAAATTTTACAAAAGAGCAAATCACAATATTATATTTGGCCTGTCTGCTTCATGATACCGGAAAAGGGCAGGGGGATCAGTGCATCGAAGGGGCGCAGTTAGGACGCAGGGCTTGCCGTCGGCTAGGTGTTGGGCAAGGTACCACAGATACAGTTGCTTGGCTAATTCGCAGGCATTTAGATATGAGCGAAACGGCACAGAGGAGAGATATCTCTGATACAGATACTATTAAAGAGTTTGCTGAGCTAGTTGGATCGCAAGAGAGACTTGATATGATAACCGTACTTACAACAGTAGATATCAGGGCTGTTGGTCCAGGAATATGGAACGATTGGAAAGGAGCTTTATTGCAAAGCCTATATTATTCAACGGAGATGTATCTCAAAGGCAGAGAGGAATTAGCCCCTGTTTCCCGCGCTGCTGCTGCAAAAGAAATGTTAAATGACAAGCTCTCTTCTGGGATGGCAAAACGAATAGCACCCATAATTAATGATCTGGATGTTAGTTATTGGCTTAATTTTGATATGACAGATTTGATACATCATGCGAGGTTTTTTGACCAAAATCTAGATAGCAATGGGTATACATTTGTGCAAACTAGGCGCGACAGGGCTCGTGACATAACTGAGTTGTGGATTATGACAAAAGACCGCTCAAAATTATTTGCAGATATAACTCGTTCAATTTCAGCTTCTGGGGCTTCAATTATAGGGGCTAGGCTGCATACGGGAAAAAATGATAGGGTAATGAACGTCTTTTACCTTCAAAATTCTGATGGTCAGGCTTTTGGGAGGCAAAGTGATCACGCATTAGAAGTTTTACGGATGAAAGCATTTAAGGGGGCTAACGGGAATGTTCAGGATATGAAAATACCCAGAGCGATTATGTCCACTCGTGCAGGTGCTATTCCAATTGTACCAAGTGTTAATTTTTTCAATACGGCCTCAAGTAATATCATGATTATTGAAGTTACAGCCAAAGATAGGCCGGGTCTTTTGTATGATATTGCTGAAATCTTTAGAGATGAATATATTGATGTATTATCAGCGCATATTGAAGTAGAGGGAACCAAGGCAATCGATGTTTTTTATGTCAAAAGTTGTGGTTTAGAGAATATAATATCGGATTGCCATCAACAGCAATTAAATTCTATGTTAATTAAAGCCTTAAGTAGTGATACAATTAATGAAAAAGTAGCTTAAAATGCGATTAATAAAATCAACGGCTATAATTGGTTCTTTAACTCTAGTAAGTCGTTTGCTGGGTTTAGTACGTGACATGCTTATAGCAAAATTTTTAGGTGCAGGAGTAATTTCGGATGCCTTTTTCACCGCATTTAAATTGCCAAATGTATTTAGGAAAATGTTTGCAGAGGGTGCTTTTAATGCTGCTTTTATACCCCTATACGCAAGAAAGTTAGAGGAAGAAGGGCAGCACTCCGCAGATGCTTTTGCAAAAGAGTCAGTATCTGCGCTTCTAGTTGTTGTTGCTTTTCTTGTAATAGTTTTTGAGTTAACTATGCCTTGGTCATTATCTATTATTGGTTTTGGACTTGATAAGGCTGTTGATCATAGTAGTGGTATCAGTCCATATTACTTAGCTGTTGTATATGCACAAATAACAATGCCTTACTTATTATTTATGTCTTTAACCGCTTTGTATTCGGGTATTTTAAATACTCGTAACCATTTTGCCTTGGCTGCGGCTGTCCCAATCGTTCTGAACCTTTTTATGATAAGTACATTGTTTATATTAGGATTCTCAGGCTATAATCAAAAAATAATTGGGTATTTTTTGACAATTGCCATAACTCTTTCTGGGTTTGTCCAAATGAGTTTAGTTGTTTGGGGATGTAGAAAAGCTGGTGTTAAAATTGGTCTTAAAAGACCCCGGATAACACCAGGCGTAAAACGATTATTTTTTTTAGGCGTTCCGGGTTTGTTATCAGCGGGCATTACACAAATTAACCTATTGGTTAGTCACGCTATAGCAACTATGGAAAAAGGTGCTGCTTCCTGGTTAACATATGCCGATCGTTTATATCAGTTACCCCTAGGAATAATTGGTATAGCTATGGGGGTTGTATTATTACCCTCCTTGACTAGGAGATTACGTTCGGGCGATGAAAGAGGTGCAAAAGTTTCATTAAACCGTGCTGTTGAAATTGCAGCTTTTTTTACTATACCGGCAGCGTTCGCCTTAGCCACAATCCCGTATTTTCTCATAGACGCTTTATTTGAACGTGGTGCATTTACAGCCTTTACCACTAGCCAAGTATCTATAGCGTTAGAAATGTTTGCTTATGGTTTACCTGCATTTGTTCTATTGAAAGTTTTAACCCCTGCTTTTTTTGCTAGAGAAAATACAAAAACCCCTATGGTTTTTGCTGCGATTTCGGCTCTTATAAATGTTACTTTTGGCCTCTATCTTTTTATAAATATTGGTTTTCACGGTTTAGCATTGGCAACTTCGATAGCTGGTTGGGTGAATGTTCTAGCATTAATTTTAGTTCTTATAAGAAATAAACACTTCACCCCTGATCATCGTTTATTGACTAGAGTACCCCGAATAATAATGGCTAGTGTTAGTATGTCACTAGTATTGCAGGTAGTAGCACCTTTTGTTGAGCTTCAAGCTTCATACGGTGGTTTAATTTCTGATTTACTTTCTTTAATGCTTGTCTGTTTTATAGGATTACTAGTTTATTCATTGAGTGCTGCCCTCTTGCGGGCATTCGATTTGAGTGATATCCGCGATGCTCTAAAGCGGAGCACCTAAAAGTGACAGATGAAAATACTTATAACGGCCCTAATCGAGTTTTTTCTGGTGTTCAGCCATCAGGCGATTTACATTTGGGTAATTATTTAGGTGCTTTAAAAAAGTTCGTAAACCTTCAAGAAAAAATGGAATGTATTTACTGTATCGTCGATTTACATGCCATAACAGTTTGGCAGGATCCAAAAAAATTAGCCAAGCAAACTCGCCACATCGCCGCTGCATACCTTGCATCAGGCGTGGATCCTTCCAAAGCGATAGTTTATAATCAGTCATCTGTTAAGGCTCACTCTGAACTAGCATGGTACTTTAATTGTGTGGCTCGCATTGGTTGGTTGAACCGTATGACACAATTTAAAGATAAAGCAGGAAAGAATTCAGAAAAAATGTCTGTTGGCCTTTATAATTACCCCGTATTACAAGCTGCTGATATACTTGCTTTCAAAGCGACTCATGTTCCCGTTGGCGAAGATCAAAAGCAACATTTAGAATTGACTAGAGATATTGCTGCGAAGTTTAATCATGATTTTTCTACTCCTAACTTTTTTCCCTTGTGTGAGCCTTTAATAAAAGGTCCGGGAGCAAGAGTTATGAGTTTGCGCAATGGTACAGAGAAGATGTCTAAATCTGATCCCTCTGATAATTCTAGAATTAATTTAACGGATGACTCAGATAAAATTTCAAAGAAAATTCGCAAAGCAAAAACCGATGCAGGTGCGGTTCCATCGACATTAGAGGAGCTTGAAGGTCGGCCAGAAGTAAAAAATCTAGTTGGAATTTATGCTGCTTTATCGGGTATGTCTAACCAAGAGGTTTTATTGGAGTACTCGGGTAAGGGCTTTGGTATATTTAAGCCTGCGCTTGCTGACCTAGCAGTGAGTAAAATGCAGCCGATTACTGAACTCATGAACCGCTATTTAAGTGACCCCGAAGAATTAAACCGTATCCTCTCAAAAGCAGCTGATAGGGCTTCAGAAATTTCCGACCCAATTGTGGCAGAAGTAAGACGAATAATTGGGTTTTCTGGGTCATAGCATGAAGTATTTTTTAACATTTCTATTTTGCGTAGTTCAAATATCTTGTACTGCCCAAGAAAAATTTGGACCGATTAATGGCGTAAACGATGAAAGCCAGATATTAGAAATAATTAATGTGAGTTCAGCTTATATTAACCCACCTATGGCAGGAAGAAATATTGCGAGTGCCTATATGAGTATACAAAATTTAAGCAATAATAAAGTTAACTTAATTTCCATTACTAGCCCAGTTAGTCAGACAATTGAAATTCATAATCATATTCATGATGGCAAAATAATGCGAATGCGAAAACTGAATAACCTTAATATCATGGCAGGAGAGACGGTAGAGCTTGCGCAAGGAGGGTTACATCTGATGTTATTTGAAGCTAATTTGTCTAATCATTTAAATGGTATTCCATTATTACTGAATTTTGAAAATTTACCATCAATTGAGGTCACAGCAATTTTAAAAAAAGAAACCATTAATTAGTTAAAGAAAAAATAAGAGTATATATGTTTATTCAAACAGAAGACACGCCTAACCCCTCCACATTAAAATTCCTTCCTGGAAAAACTGTTACTGGGGAAGGGCAACCACCAGTTGAAATTTCACGAGGTGAAGATGTTTCAAATGCCCCTCTAGCCGAAATGCTTTTTATGATACCAGATATTACCCGTGTTTTTTTTGGGGTAGATTATATTTCTGTTTCAAAATTTGATTCTGCAAATTGGAAGCATTTAAAACCTGCAGTATTGGGAGCAATTATGGACTTCTATGTCGCTGGAGGGGAACCTTTGGTTGATCAAATACAAGCAACCACTCAAGATGTTACTTATGAAGGTGAAACATTAGAGATAGTTGAACAAATTAAAGAGTTAATTGAATTAAGAGTTAGGCCTGCAGTGGCACAAGATGGCGGAGATATAGTGTTTCGACAATTTGATAAAGAAGATGGTTCAGTTTATTTAGAGATGCGAGGAGCATGTTCCGGATGTCCAAGTTCTACTATGACCCTTAAATCTGGAATAGAAAATCTTTTAAAGCATTATGTGCCTGAAGTAACCCGTGTTGAACAAATAACTTAATTTATGCTTGTTCTGGGAATTGATACCAC
>CAJQGR010000064.1 GCA_905477785.1 uncultured Hellea sp. | reverse complement strand
CTTTCCGGTAGATATACAGAAATTCAAACAGTGACGACAGCTGGAGACACAGAAAAAACAGATGGTTTCAATTACAGAGCAACTGTAGATTGGCAAACAATTCCATCGGTTCGTTTGCGTGCTTCAACAGGTACGTCTTTCAGGGCGCCTGGATTGTTTGAGCAATTCCTTGGAAATGAAACCAGCTTTTCAAGCCAAAGGTCAATTGACCCATGCTTCCAGTGGGGAGACGCTCTATCAAGTGGTGCAATTACTCAAAGAGTCGCCGATAACTGTGCTGCTGACGGCGTAAGAGATGATCACAGACCTGCTATATCGGCCGACGTGTTCCGCGGTGGTGGTTTTGGAGTTCTAATCCCTGAAACATCTAGAAACTATACATTCGGTGGTGTATGGACACCAGACTTTGCTGACTTGAGCGTTGCACTAGATTACTTTGATATCACAATTAAGGATGAAATCTCAACCTTAAGCGCAAGTGCTATTGTTGGTGGTTGTTATGCTTCTGAGAACTTCTCAAGTGAACCACTTTGCAACTTCTTTAACAGAAACCCTCCAGGACCAGGTGCTGATGATTCTCGTATTACTGACGTTACAGCGACTTTCATCAACGTAAACCGACAAGAGAACAGAGGTCTTGATCTCACAGTTCGCTATGGTCAAGATACACAATTTGGTCGCTTAGAAATCAATGCTCAAGCTACTCATCAATTGGAATCAAGGGGTCTGTTGTTGGCAGATGACTCAGTTGAAGACTTTAACGGTGAACTAGGTGAGCCTAAAACAACTGGTTTCATGAACATTACTTTACAGCCAAGCGATAGATGGCGTGTTCGTTGGAGTGTTAACCACATTGGCCGTACTTCAAACAACATGCGTGCTGATCGTAATAACCCAACACCAACTCTTTACGGTGTCCCTGCTAAGTATAAAAACTTTACAGAGTCAACGACTTACCACGGCATATCCGGTGAGTATTCATTAGATGGCGGATGGACTTTCAGAGCAGGTATTAACAACCTCTTTGATGAGCACCCACCTGCGATATCAAGTGGTGACACAGGTAATGTTCCTATACGGTCACAGTATGACTACCTTGGACGTACTGGGTTCCTTAACGTAACTAAAACATTCAACTAATAGTTTTAGTTTTGTGAGTTTATGCGGCGGGCCTTGGCCCGCCGTTTTAATTTGTACCGAAAGAGTTTTATGCCTCGTATAATAGCCAAACCTGATAATTTAGATGACAAGAATTCAAACTTTTCACAAGAAAGATTAAAGTTATCAGTTTTTCTCAATAGTGTTCCAAAATCTGGTACCCATTTGCTTAAAAATATTATGAGAATGTTTGTGCCTGTAAATCAACAACACAAAGATGATTTTATTCAATTTCCTAATCTAAAGGAAAATCGTCATGCCTTTCTTGATAAAAAAAATCCCGTTTTAAGCTGGGGACACTTGCTCTTTGCAGATACGCCCTCATTATTATTAAAAGATGTGAAGCATGTATTATTAGTGCGGGATCCATATGATTGGGTTCTAGCACGCGCAAGATTTTTCTTATCCGAGAACTTTCAAGCAAATCTGGAACACTTAAAGTCTGGCCGAGTGCCAATGGATGATTTTCTAAACATGATGATATTTGGCATTTATAATAAAGTCCCCACAATGGAAGAAATTTACACAAATAATGCAGTTTCATGGATGGGGACCTCTGCAAAAGTACTCAAATATGAGGATTTAGTCTCGCATGTCAAAAATCTAGAAGCGGCTTCCTCAGAAGTATTCTTCAAGGACTTACTAAAGCACTGCGGTATAAAATTTCCTGAAGACTGGAAAGAAAGAGTAAAAATTGGAGCAGATCGTAGCCAAAGTGGTACAGCTCGTGAAAATTTAGATCTTGATAATCCCGATATTCCTAATGAATTGCCAGAAACGCAAAAACGCTTAGTAGATTATGCTGCTCCAGGGCTCAGGCAGTTACTAGGTTATAACTAAACCCACCCAGCAGGAACCTTATTACCTTTCCAAGGCTTCATCCCCAAAGCATGATGCAACCAAATGTGATGTGGAGGTATCTTAGAAGGAGCTTGTTTTAATCTATCCATTACAAATGGAAATACTCGTGATGGCTTTAATGAATCTGAAAACTCGTCCTCTCTCCAACCCATACCGAATAAAATAGCTTCATAACTTTCATGGTTCCATAATCCTGCCGTATCAACTGGCGGCCTAGGATCCATGTCATCATCTGCAACGACATTATAGTTGAAACCCATGAAAGCTTGATCATCAAAATCAGCCATAGACGGGGATTTAATTTTCCAATGTTCAAATTTGGCCAATAACCTATCCGTAATATGCTCAGGCTTTTGGACCTCTTTCCAAAATTCCGTATCAGTCCTTTTACTTAGACAATAGTGCATATTAATGAAGTCTAATACTTCGTAGTACCTGTTGGATATTATACGGTTAAACCGATAAGATAATTGCGGCATATCTTCGTCTCTATCTGGAAAATGCTCAGCTAACATAACAGCGGCAAGGTCACAGAAATAAAGACCCGTTGATTCAAGAGGCTCAATAAAGCCTCCAGATAAGCCAATAGAAATACAATTTCCTGACCATGCCTTACGCCTTTGTCCGCTTTTAAACTTTATAATCCGAGTATCTACATCTTTTAATTTTGGGTCTTGATAATCGAGTAATTCTCTTTTTGCTTTCTCTTCGGTCGTAAATGAACTTGAATGAACATATCCGATAGAGCGCCGGCTTTGCAGTGGAGTATCCCAGACCCAGCCTGATGAAAGTGCCGTAGCCGTTGTATAAGGGCGGACATAACCGGGAAAATAATCTTCATAATCAAATGCGGCTATAATGGCTTGGTCGCACAGAAGCCACTGGCTATAATCGTCATAAGGAACTTCAAGAGCCTTCCCCATTAGTAAAGATTTAAAACCCGTACAATCAACAAAAATATCGCCTTCAACTAACGTTTCATTGTCTAGTTCAACATGTTTTATATGACCATTATCGACTTTTGCATTTTTCATATTTGCTAAAATATGAGTAACACCGCGTTCGACAGAAAAATCTCTAAGGTAATCAGCAAATTTTTGGGCATTCATATGAAATGCATATTTTAATGGAGGTCCCATAGTCCATTGGCCTAACATTTTCGGAGAAAGGTTCATCTCGCACAGAATAGGTTGAGCAGATACGGTTTCCATAAATGGAATATTTCTTTTACTTTCCATCCAATCTCGTCCTGAAAAATCAATGGGACCTTGGCGAGCTCTACTAAAGGGGTGGTGGTAAAATGAATTATCATTTTTATGCCAATTTACATACTTTATTGATTGTTTAAATGTTGCATCCGTAGCCTTCATAAAAGTCGCTTCATCAAGTCCAATGACGCTCAAAACGTGATTTATGGATGGAATAGATGCCTCACCAACTGTTATCCTTGGTATGTCGGGCGATTCAATTAACGTGATATCAACTACTTTTTTCTTACCTTTATCGTTGAGAGCTCCATTGAGGTATGCAGCGGCCATCCAACCTGCAGAGCCGCCTCCAACTATTACCAATCGTCTCATCTTAATAAAATAACCTCCAGAAGTATTTCTATATATTTAACATAAAGCCAAGTAAATTAAAATCTAATCTTAACTTTATACGTTCGTGATAAGATATAATTTTAATACAGCTATCTATTTCACAAAAAATATCATTTGCTATGAGACAGAATGACACTAATTTTATAAACATATTGATATGTATTAACTTCAGCAACACAAAGGTCTCAAATGTTAGATTTAAAAACAGGTAACTTTATAAATGGTGAGTTAGTTGATGGTGATACTGAAAAATTATTAGTTAGTATAAACCCCGCTACTGGCAGCCAGCTTACAGAAATCAAACTCGCAAGCCTTCAGCAAGCAAATCATACCGTAGAGATTGCCAAAAAGAATCAAAAAAAATGGGCGGAATTGTCGGGTAAAGAACGTGGACGTATTCTTCATAAAACTGCGGAATTAATCAGACAAAATAGAGACAGGCTCGCAAAATTAGAAACTTTAGATGCCGGAAAGCCGATATCAGAAACCCCTGAGGCTGATATTGACAGTGCCGCAGATTGTTTTGAATATTTTTCTGCTATTGCCCACACAATGCAAAGTGAACACATCCCAGTTGACGGTGGCTTTGCTTATACAACGCTTGATCCACTTGGCGTCGTGCTAGCTATTGGCGCTTGGAATTATCCATTTCAAATTGCTAGCTGGAAAACTGCTCCGGCTTTGGCTTGTGGAAATTCAGTTATTTTTAAACCCTCAGAATTAACCCCTATAACTGCGAGTGAACTTGCAAAAATCTTGAAAAAAGCAGGGCTTCCAGATGGAGTCTTTAATGTCTTAAATGTTGAAACAAAAACTATTGTCAATTTGTGCGCTCATAAAGATATAGCAAAGGTCTCTATTACCGGTTCAGTTGAAACAGGGAAAAAAGTAATGTCTCAGAGTGCTTCAACTCTTAAACACATTACAATGGAATTAGGAGGGAAATCCCCTCTTATTATTTTTAAAGATGCAGATATGGATATTGCGGTGCAATCAGCTATTAATGCAAATTTTTATACACAAGGTGAAATATGTACAAATGGTACTCGTGTCTTTGTAGAGCGACCTGTATATGAAAACTTCTTAAGTGTAATAAAAAATGCAACAGAGGCTTTAAAAGTGGGAGATCCACTAGACCCTGAAACAGATATTGGCTCCCTAATAAGTAAGCAACACATGCAAAAAGTTTTAAGCTATATCAAATCAGGTATTGATGAAGGTGCAAAAATTATTGCAGGCGGGTTACAAGTTACAAAAGGTAACTTAAAAAATGGAAACTTTATTCAGCCAACCATATTTAGTGATGTGAAAGATAATATGAAGATCGCGCGAGAAGAAATATTCGGACCTGTGATGTGTGTGATGCCTTTTGATACAGAGATTGAAGTTATCGAAAGAGCTAATAATACCGAACTAGGCCTAGCTGCAGGAGTCATTACCAAAAATCTCTCTAAAGGACACAGAGTGGCAAAAGCCTTAGAGGCTGGAATTTGCTGGGTGAATTCATATAATCTAACACCCGTAAATATACCTTTTGGCGGAAAAAAAATGTCAGGATTAGGCCGAGAAAATGGGTGGGCTGCTGTCGAAAACTATACTGAACGCAAAACTATTTTTGTAGCAATAGAACAAGAATAACATTCAAATTAGCATATATCCCATTTAAAGAAATCCTATAACTGGCTCAATATAATTGCCGTTGCTGGTTCTAAACAACGCATATCGTTCTAATGCAGTTCTACTTAAGTAATGAGCGAAATATTCAGATAATTCACTAGGTCATATTTCGCAATTAACATAAGTGGGAGAAAGCTATGTTAGTTTCACAAAGTAATGATGAAGTCATTCAAAAAGACCGCAACTCTGTTTGGCATCACCTAACGCAGCATAAAGACCTTGATACAAAAGATCCTTTTATTATTGCTGAAGGAAAAGGTATGATTGTAAAAGATACTACTGGCAAAGAATACCTGGATGCGACGTCCGGCGGGGTATGGTCAGTAAATGTCGGTTATGGCCGAGAGAGCATTGCAAAGTCTGTAGCGGATCAATTAACCAAAATGTGTTACTATTCTGGAACAGGTGGAACTATACCTGGCGCTTTATTTGCTAATGCACTTATTGATAAAATGCCGGGACTTAGCCGTGTGTATTATTCAAATTCTGGGTCAGAAGCCAATGAAAAGGGTTATAAAATGGTCAGACAGCTCTCTCGTATTGAGGGGGACGGGTCAAAACATAAAATAATTTATCTCGTGGTTCTGATGTTGAAGCAATATTTAATATGGTTATGGTGACTGTACTTCAAGCTCAGGCTTGAGGTGGGGGGTATAATTAATGCAAGCAAAAATATCAGAATTTAAAAATCATACT
>CAJQGR010000063.1 GCA_905477785.1 uncultured Hellea sp. | reverse complement strand
ATTTTTATAACTATGATAGGTAGGTTGCGGCTGAAAGAAAATTTCTTTTCGGCACACAAAGAGCATTTGTATCAAGTATTAATTATTCATAATGAAAGTCACATTAAGGTGTCTTTAACATACCTAAGTGCAGGAATATTTTTTTCATCTTCGATTTTATTTTTGGTGGTTAAAGAAATTAGAATTTCTATGTGGGTACTCTTAATTTCAACTTTACTAGCTGTTTTTGTAAGGCGCTATACTAAAAGACATATAATTCTGAAGCATAAAAATAAATCCCAGTAAGTTAGTTATAATTTTTAACTTGCTCTCTCAACAATATAACTTGCTAATTCCTCTAAAGTAGTCTTCCAGGGGCTGGCATCAAAAACATCAAGTAGCTCTTTTGCTTCAAGAGAATATTTACGAGCTAATTCCATAGTGCTTTCAAGAGCTTTTGATTCCTGGATCAATATCACTGCCTTTTTAAAGTCTTCATTTTTTTGTTTCTTTTCAACTATTACCCTGTACCAAAAATTATCATTTTTATGATTTGAAAATTCAATAGAACGAATAACGGGAAGAGTCATTTTTCCTTCCCTGAAATCATCTCCTACTGATTTACCTAATTTGCTTTCAAACCCACTATAATCAAGTGCATCGTCGACGAGTTGAAACGCGAGGCCGATTTTTAAACCATAATCATGGAGTGCTTTTCTTTTTTTAGCAGATTGCGATGTAATAACAGCTGAAACTTCAGTAGACGCAGCAAACAATGCAGCAGTTTTTGCTGATATAACCTCCATATATGACTTTTCGTCTATTTGCATGCTTCCTAAAGATGCAAGCTGTCTAACCTCTCCTTCTGCTATAATGGAGGATGCATTTGCTAGAATGTTAAGTGCTTCCATTGAATTAGTTTCAACCATTAAATTAAAAGCTCGTGCAAATAAAAAATCACCCACAAGAATTGAAGGGCTGTTTCCCCACAGTAGATTGGCTGGTTTTTTACCCCTTCTAAGTGCGCTGTCATCGACTACATCATCATGAAGGAGTGTAGCTGAATGGATAAACTCTACAGCAGCAGCAAGTTTGTGGTGACTGTTCCCCTCATATCCACACATTAGGGATGTTGCCACAGTCAATAGTGGTCTTAACCGTTTTCCGCCTGCACTAATTAAATGTTTAGCGAGATCAGGAATTAAACCTACGGGACTTTGCATTCTTTCTATAATCAAGCTGTCAACTTCTGCCATATCACTAGCAGCCATTTCCCAGAGTTTTTCCGCGGGACTTAGGCCTATTTTTTCTATTAGCTGTGGTTGGACGTTCACATATTCCCCTTTAAGGGTGTTTAAAAAGTAATTTGATGTTATTAGTGTTACATTGACTAACCCACAAGAGCTTTTGCTGTCGCAGGGCATAAATTAAGTTTTATAATGACCCCAATACTAAAAACTGTAAATATGGCAACTTTAAATTATGCGCAAGCTATATTGAAGGAAGCTGATATACCATTTTTCACTATGGATGAGAATGTTAGTATAATTGAAGGATCCATTGGTATCATACCGAGACGTTTGATGGTTTTGGATGATGATTTTGAAGATGCAGTCGATGTGTTCAAACTTGCAGGATTATCTAATGAAATACACCAACCTTAAGGGTTGAAATTTATGTGTTTCTAATTAGGTTCATTCTAACTTAAAAAATCAGAACCCTGTGTTATGGAAATGAAAAATAAAACTAAATCAGTACAGTCCTTCCAAGGGTTAATCCTTGCTTTACAAAATTATTGGGCAAGTCAGGGGTGTGTAATTTTACAGCCTTTTGATACTGAAGTTGGGGCAGGAACATTGCACCCTGCAACAGTTTTGAGATCTCTAGGATGTAAGCCATGGAATGTAGCTTATGTTCAGCCCTCCAGAAGGCCTGCCGATGGCAGATATGGTCAGAATCCGAACAGGTTGCAACATTATTATCAATTCCAAGTTATAATGAAGCCTAACCCTGTGAATTTTCAGGAATTATATCTAGGTAGTTTAGCCGCTATAGGAATTGACATGGATTTGCATGATATTCGTTTTGTAGAAGATGACTGGGAGAATCCTACAGTCGGTGCCTGGGGTTTAGGTTGGGAAGTTTGGTGTGATGGTATGGAGGTAAGTCAGTACACATATTTCCAACAGGTAGGAGGGCTCGAGCTTGACATTGTTTCAGGTGAGCTAACTTATGGATTAGAACGTTTAGCTATGTATGTTCAAGGAGTTGATAATGTTTATGATCTTGTCTTTACAGAAGAAAATAAAATAAATGGTACTCCCAAAGTATTATATGGAGATATTTTCCATCAAAACGAAGTGCAACAATCTGCTTATAATTTTGAATATGCTGATACTTATAAAATTTTAGAGAAGTTTAAATTTGCTGAAGAAGAGTGCATGGCGCTTCTTGAGCTTGATATTCCACTTCCTTTACCTGCATACGAACATGCTTTGAAGGCATCACATCTGTTTAATTTGCTTGACGCTAGGGGCGTTGTTTCACCTACACAAAGGCAAGAATATATAAAACGTGTTAGAAATTTAACTAAAGCTTGCGCAAGTTCTTATTTAAACAAAGAAAATAACACTAAAGAAAAAGCGTGGAAAAATTAACAATGGCCGAACTTTTTATTGAGATTTTCAGTGAGGAAATTCCAGCTAGAATGCAATTAAAAGCAGGAGAAAATTTTTCAACATTAATGGTCTCTGGTTTAAAAAAAGAGGGATTATTATGTGAAAATATAATTTATCATACAGGTCCAAGAAGATTAGTATTTAAAGCTGATATTCCACTCAAATCTCCAAATACTTTTGAAGAAAAGAAAGGTCCACGGGTTAATGCTCCAGAAAAAGCAATTGAAGGCTTTCTTCGTGGTGCGGGGCTGGCTAAACTATCTTCCGCCAGCATAAAAACTGATAAAAAAAAGGGTGATTATTATTTTACTAAAATCGAAAAAAAAGGCCTAAGTAGTGACCAAATAGTTCCTGAGATTTTAGTGTCTATTATGAATAATTTTCCTTGGCCTAAGTCAATGAAGTCTGGTGTATCTAGTTTTCGTTGGGTGAGACCTTTAAAGGGAATTATTTGTTTGATTGATGGTAAACTAATTGATTGTACTATCGATAATATAAGAACTAATAGAAAAACCGAAGGCCATCGAAGACATGGAAAAGGCCTTATTACTGTAAAAAACTTTTCTGATTATTGTCAAAAGATCGAAAATGAGGGGTATGTAATGATTTCTCATCTTGATAGGAAAAATAAAATCCTTAGTGATGCAAAAAGCATTTGTGAGGTAAATGGCTTAGAATTGATTGAGGATGCATTGTTACTTGATGAAGTATCAGGCTTAGTTGAATGGCCTAATGTTATACTTGGTCACATGGACCCCTTGTTTTTAAAGTTGCCCCCTGAAGTAATAAAACTATCTATGAGAACACATCAAAAATATTTTGCTGTTAAAGATCCATCTTCTGGAAATCTTTCCCCACATTTTATTGTGGTTTCAAATCAAACTGCTCCTGATGGAGGAGCAGAAATTGCAAAGGGTAATAGTAAAGTATTATCTGCAAGGCTCTCAGATGCTAAATTTTTTCAAAAAGAAGATATGAAATTTAATTTAGAAGATAACTATGCTAAATTAAATTCTATAGTTTTTCATAAAAAACTAGGATCTGTGCGAGATAAATCTGAAAGAGTTGCCTTGCTTGCAACTTCCATAGCTCCTTATCTTGATGCAGATCTCGAAATTGTTAAAAAAGCGGCTAAGTTAGCAAAATGTGACCTTGTAACAAATATGGTTATTGAGTTCACCAGTTTACAGGGCCAAATAGGTGCAATGTATTATGCTGCACAGGGCGGCAACAAAGATATTGTGAAGGCGATTGAAGATCAATATAAGCCTCAAGGCCCCAGCGATAATGTTCCTAAAAATCCAGTAGCAATCGCATTAGCTCTAGCTGATAAAATTGATACCTTGCTCTGCTTTTGGGGAATAGAAGAGAAGCCGACAGGGTCTAAAGATCCATACGCTTTAAGAAGAGCGGCATTAGGAGTAGTGCGAATAATATTAGAAAATAAGTTAAAATTAAATATTTCAAACATTTTGGAGATGGCAGTATCATCTAGAGTTAATGCCGACCCGTGTTTGCCTGAACTTGATCCTTCAATTATTGATAGTCTTTTATTTTTTATCATTGACCGATTTAAAGTTCATCTTCGCGATAATGGTTTGCGACAAGACTTAATCAATGCTGTTTTACAACTTGGTGTGGATGACCTTTTATCTGCTTCGAATCGTATAAAGTCTTTGCAGTCATTCTTGTCTACTGGAGAGGGTATAAATTTGCTCTCTGTTTGTAAACGTTCTGGAAATATACTTAAAGCAGAGGAAAAAAAGGCTAAACTACCCTACGGCGATGTTGACACATTGACGCATAAGAGATCAGTTGAGTTATTAAATGCATTAATCCAAGCAAGAAAGAACATAGTTTTAGAAATGAGAAATGAATCATATTCTATGGCTATGACAGCGCTGTCTAATTTACGAGAACCAATAGACCTTTTCTTCGATGAAGTGAAGGTAAATGATGAAAATCTAGATATACGTGCAAACAATCTTAGACTTTTAATCATGATACGTGATACTGCGCTAGAAATAGCTGATTTTGATGCTATTACGGGTTAAACTATAGGGATCATCGTTCAATGACAAAATGGGTTTATTCTTTCGGCGGAGGACAAGCTGAAGGAAGTACAGCGATGAAAAATTTACTTGGCGGTAAGGGAGCCAATTTAGCTGAAATGGCCTCTCTTGGATTGCAAGTCCCCCCAGGTTTTACGCTATCTACAGATGTGTGTACTAGTTTCTATGATAATGGTAATAAATACCCCGATGAACTTAGTGTTCAAACTGATGAGGCATTGAACACTATAGAAAAAATAACTGGTAAAATATTCGGAAGTAACTCAAACCCTTTATTACTATCTGTACGTTCAGGTGCTAGAGCATCAATGCCAGGCATGATGGATACAGTTTTGAACCTTGGTTTAAATGATGAAACAGTTGAAGGTTTAGCAAAACTTTCAGGTGATAGACGTTTTGCGCTTGATAGCTATAGACGTTTTATCACTATGTACTCTGATGTTGTATTAGGTCTACACCACCATACATTTGAAGATATATTGGAAATTCATAAAGATAATCAAGGTTACAATCTTGATACAGAGCTTACTGCTGATGATTGGTCAATTATAATAGATAAATATAAAGCTGCTGTTGAACGTGAGTTAGGATACTGTTTCCCTCAGGACCCTAGGGAGCAATTGCAAGGAGCTATTGATGCTGTTTTTGGGAGTTGGATGAATGAACGTGCAGTAGTATACCGTCGACTTAACAGTATACCAGCTGCATGGGGAACAGCAGTGAATGTCCAAGCAATGGTATTTGGAAATATGGGTGAGACGTCAGCAACTGGTGTAGCTTTTACTCGAAATCCATCTACTGGAGAAAAAAGTTATTACGGTGAGTTTTTAATAAACGCCCAAGGCGAGGATGTGGTAGCTGGTATAAGAACTCCACAAGCCTTAACCAAGAAGGCTCGTTTAGAGATGGGTGATGATATTCCGTCTATGGAAGAGTCTTTGCCAGCAGTATTTTTAGAGCTTTCCAAAACCTTTGAAAGACTAGAAAATCATTATAAAGATATGCAAGATATTGAATTTACAGTTGAGAGAGGTCAACTTTGGATTCTTCAGACACGCTCAGGTAAAAGAACTGCGAAAGCTGCATTTAAAATAGCTGTCGATATGGCAATAGCAGGACAAATTTCAAGTGATGACGCATTACTACGTATTGACCCTCTATCATTGGACCAACTGTTACACCCTACACTTGATCCAAATGCAAAACGAGATCTCCTCACCATGGGTTTGCCTGCATCTCCTGGAGCAGCCATTGGGGAGGTAGTATTTGATTCTGATGAAGCTGAAGAGTTAAAAAAAGCAGGAAAAAAGGTTATATTAGTTCGGACAGAAACTAGTCCAGAGGACATTCATGGAATGCATGCTGCTGAAGCCATTATCACTTCAAGAGGTGGGATGACATCTCATGCTGCTGTTGTTGCGAGGGGTATGGGTAGACCATGTGTTTCCGGAGCGGGAGATATTCGTATTGACTATGAATCTCAAAAGTTTGTTGTTATGAATAGGGTTGTTAAAAGAGGAGATACTTTAACAATTGACGGGGCAACAGGTCAAGTATTTGTTGGTTCGGTTGATATGATGCAACCAGAATTATCTGAAGATTTCTCAAAGATTATGGCTTGGGCAGATACCGCTAGAACCCTTCAAATAAGGGCCAATGCAGAAACTCCCTTGGATGTTAAAACTGCTAAAGATTTTGGTGCTGAAGGAATCGGTTTATGCAGAACAGAGCATATGTTTTTTGAAGAAAGTCGATTAGCACATTTTCGTGAAATGATTTTAGCGTCTGATAAAAAAGGAAGAGAGGATGCATTAGCAAAAATTTTACCAGTTCAGCGCGAAGATTTTGCTGCTATATTCAGAATAATGGAGGGTCGTCCATGTACTATTAGGTTGTTGGATCCCCCTTTGCATGAATTCTTACCACATACAGAAGAAGATATTGTATTAGTTGCTAAGTCCATAGGGGTAACAGCAAAAGAACTTATGTTGCGAGCTAGGGAACTTGCGGAAACTAATCCTATGTTGGGTCATCGAGGCTGCAGACTTGGGATATCATATCCTGAAATTTATGAGATGCAGGCTAGGGCAATATTTGAGGCTCAAATAATAGTTGAGGGTGAAACCGGACAGAAACCTAATGCGGAAATAATGATACCGTTAGTTTCTTCACCTGAAGAATTAGAAATTTTATGCAAAGTCATCAAAAGTTTAGCTGATAAGATTGATGCTAAAAACTATTCAATAGGCACAATGATTGAATTGCCAAGAGCAGCTTTGTTAGCAGACGAAATAGCTAATCATGCAGAATTCTTTAGCTTTGGAACAAATGACCTTACTCAAACAACTTATGGCCTTTCACGTGATGATGCGGGTAAGTTTTTACCAGATTATGTAAGGGAGGGTATTATTGAAAAAGATCCTTTTGTTACACTTGATAAAGCTGGGGTTGGTCAATTAATTAATATTGCCTCTTCGAAGGGAAGAAAAACAAGAAATGATATTAAATTAGGTATTTGTGGTGAGCATGGGGGAGACCCCTCTTCAATAGAATTTTGTCACAACCTTGGCTTAGATTATGTCTCTTGTTCACCTTATCGTGTTCCGATTGCAAGGCTAGCAGCAGCTCAAGCAGCTATATTATCAAAGAGAGTATAGATTTTTTTTGTATTATTTTTTAAACTGTAATTTTATTGTAGAGCTTAAGGAAACTATATGAAATTAAAAAGCACCATCGTTATTAGTTGGGCTATTGTGGTAACTTGTTTCATTGTTGCCTTTTGTACATTTCCTATAATATCAAATAATGCTTTGCAAAAAAAAGAAAAAAATTCATGGGCAATTAAAGCAAAATCATTTCAAGATAAAAATTACTTAAGTAATAAATATAAAAAAAGTAATAATCCTGATAGTTATTCAAATCATCAAAGAGAATATCTGTATAATTATAAAACAGAAATTAATCAGCACAAATGTTTGTCTGAGGCCATTTATTATGAGGCAAGATCAGAAAGTGAAATTGGACAAAAAGCTGTTGCAGAGGTAATCGTAAATAGAGTAAAATCTAAGCATTTTCCAAATACTATATGTGAAGTTGTTTATCAGGGATCACACCGTAAGACAGGGTGTCAATTTAGTTTTACATGTGATGGTTCAATTTCTAGTGAATTGGACAAAAAAAATTGGGAAAGATCCCAAAATGTAGCGAAATTAGTAATGATGGGTGGAGTTAGGCCATTTACTGAAATTTCAACACATTATCATACAATAGATATCAGTCCTCCTTGGATCGATGATTTGCGACCAACAATGAAAATAGGAAGTCATATGTTTTATCGGTTTAAATTCCGAGAAATATCTGATTAATATTATCAAGTGTAAACTTTATTTATTCTTAAATTCATAAACTTTTCATTGCTAAAACAAACCAGTTATATAAATCCTTGATTTAAAGTAACTTTTCAAAGAACAATATTATGAATTCTTATTCACCATTTAAATTTTTTATTTATCTAATTATTATTGGTACAATTTCACAAGGATGTAGAGAAAGCGTTCATGATGATTCTAAGGCTTCTATTAGCTTAGTTCGTGGTGATGTGGAAATTATGCCCATGCCTTCAAAGGCTCTTCCAGAAACGATTAATAGGTTAAGTTTTGGGTCATGTCTATCAGAGAAAGAAGACCAGTCAATTTGGACTACTATTGCTGACGAAAAACCTGATGCTTTTATTTTTATGGGTGATAATGTTTATGGTGATGCTTATTATAAAGACCCTGCTTTTGATGATCCTGAGATGCCTAAAATGCAGGCCGCCTATTATGAATTGGCACAAAGTAGCCATTTTAAAAAATTTCGAAACCAAGTTCCTGTAATTCCAATATGGGATGATCATGATTATGGAGTAAATGATGGTGGAGCGTCTTATAAATTTAAAGAAGAATCTAAAAAACTATTTTTAAAAGCTTGGAATATTCCATCTGATGATGTGCGTTATCAAAGACCGGGTATTTATTCTTCAAAAATATTAGGCCAAAAAGGGCAAAAAATCCAAATCATAATGCTCGATACCAGAAGTTTTAGAACAGAATTAAAGGCAACGGATCAATATAACGCCCCAGGAAAAGAAAGATATATTCCTTCGACTTCATCGGAAGGAACATTACTTGGATTAGAACAGTGGGCATGGCTTGAGGAACAACTTGAAAAGCCTGCTGACTTACGTATTCTTGTAAGCACAATTCAAGTAATTGCTGACGGACATGGTTGGGAAGCATGGAGAACCATGCCGTCTGAAAGAAACAAGCTGTATCAATTAATCAAAGATAAAAATGCTGAAAATTTGATTATTCTTTCTGGTGATAGGCATGCTGGCGCATTCTATGAACGCAACGATCTAGCCCCTTTTAAAATCCATGAGGTAACTTCGTCATCGTTAAATTTACCTGGGAGTTACTGGCGGTCAAAAAATAACGATACGAGTATAGAACTAGGACCTTACCGTACTACTCCGATGCAGTATGAACCTAACTATGGTTTGATGGATATTGATTGGAAAAATAGGCTAGCTCGCGTGAGCCTTGTAAGTCCTGGTAATATAAATTTTGATAAAGAAATTAGTTTTTAGTTTGTATCCATTCCTAAATCAAAGTTTTGAGGACTATGCGTTAGGGAACCTATTGAAATTATATCAACTCCAGTTTTGCTTATTTCCTCTACTGTACTTAGATTAATATTTCCAGAAGCTTCAATTTTTGGAGAATAGCCATCGTATGATTTGATAATTTTTACTGCATGGGACAAATCTTCTATACTCATATTGTCTAATAGAATGACATCGGGACTATACTTTAGAACTACTTCCAATTGATCTATGGTATCTACTTCAACATTGATATGTGCCATATGATCTGCTTTTTTGTTTAAAGTATTCAAAGCGTTTTCTATACCACCAGATAAAGCAATATGATTATCTTTTATCATTATACTTGACGATAGACTTCCACGATGAGTAAAGCCTCCGCCAGCTAATACTGCTTGTTTCTCTAGTGCTCTCAAACCTGGTGTTGTTTTTCTTGTGGCTGCAATTCTTGTATTTGTGCCTTTTACAATAGCTACATATTTGGCTGTCAACGTTGCTATTCCTGACAACCTACCCATGAAATTTAAAGCAATTCTTTCACCCGCCAATAAAGAAAGGGCGGAACCTTCTATGACGGCAATTATATCACCTTTTTTAACAGAGTATGAATCTTTTAATATAGTGGTAAACTTTACACTGCTATCTATTAATTCGTATGTCATTTTTGCGGGCTGTATTCCCGAAATAATACCGTCAGAACGCGACCTTAAATATAACTTATTTTTAGCTGACTTAGGCACTAATAATGATGATGTAATATCGCCATAATTACCGAAGTCTTCGTTAAGCGCTAAGCGTACTATTGGTTCAATTATTGAAGGAGGAATGTTTAAGTTATTTTTCATTATTAATCCAACATATCGTAAGTTATGTAGCTTGAATATGCATTCTTTTCTGTAAAATTGAAATCATCCCGGTAATGAGCACCACGACATTCATTTCTCGCTAAAGCGGATGATGCTATCATTTTAGACGCTACTAGTGGATTAGCAGGTCCAACTTTTTCTATTAAGTAATTTATATGATTAATTAGCATATTTAATTTTTTTTCGTTTCTCTGTACGCCACAGTTCAATGTCATGGATTTTCTTAAAGAGTGACTTATTTCTTTCCCCATTGATAGCCATGGCTGCGATTTTATTTTTTGTGATACTTTTTCTGTCCAATTTTTTCCATTTATGTATATTGCTGCTCGCTCTCCGAATACGATTGCTTCAAGTAGAGAATTACTTGCAAGTCGATTGGCACCGTGAACCCCTACAGCACTACATTCCCCAACCGCCAAAAGCCCATTTAGATTAGTCTGTCCATAACTGTCTGTAGCTATACCTCCCATGTGGTAGTGAACTGCTGGTGCAATTGGTATTAATTGATTTCTAGGATCTATTCCCGCATTCATACAACTCTCAAAAACAGTTGGAAAATCGACTGGAAATTTATTACCTATAGCTTTTCTGCAATCTAAGAATGTTTGTTTACCAGACTCGATTTCTAAAAAAATAGACCTTGCTACATCATCCCGTGGTGCTAGCTCACCTTTTTTATGATATTTGTTCATAAAACGAATGCCATTGGAGTCAGTTAAAACAGCCCCTTTTCCTCTTAGTGCTTCTGTCGCTAGAGGTGCTGGATCGCGACCTATATCAATAGCTGTGGGGTGAAATTGAACAAACTCTAAGTCACGCATTTGTGCACCAACCACCGCTGCCATGCCTAATGCATCTCCTCTTGCTGTCCTCGGGTTAGTGGTAACTGAGAATAGTCCACCAATACCACCGGTGGCTAAAACAGTAATATCAGCCTCAATACTTAGAAGTGAGCCATCATCTCTTCTTGCTAGAGTTCCTGCTATTCCCCCGTTAATATCAGTTAGTAGACTTTCTGCTCGCCAGCCAATAATCCCCGTAATGTGTTTTGCTTCTTGAGCTCGAGCTACCATTACTTTGATGATTTCTGCTCCAGTTGTATCACCCTTAACTCTTGCAACTCGCGCTATAGAGTGAGCTGCCTCCAAAGAAAGAGAGAGTTCTCCGTGGCTATTTTTATCGAATGGTACGCCAAGAACGCTTAAATCATGAACGCAGCTAGGTCCCTCTGAAGCAAGTATTTTTGCTATTTCTGGATCTACCAACCCATCACCAGCTTTAATTGTATCTTTTATATGAAGTTCTACGGAGTCATTTTTTGATAAAGCAGCTGCTATTCCTCCTTGAGCCCATGCTGAAGCTGCTCCTTTAGATGAGCGTTTTGAAGTCAGTACATAAACTTTTCTTGGAAATAACTTTAGAGCTAAATAGAGCCCAGCAAGACCAGCGCCAATTACTAAAACGGAACCACTAGGTAATCTCTTTGACTCATAACTACCAGATACCACTTCTTAAATGACCTTAACGTTAGTTTCAGATAAATTAGGATTAAAGTGTCCCTTAATTGGATCAAAATCAACATTAATCATATCCATAACTGCTTTATGAGCTTTTTTTCTTTGCGTTTCTGGCAGAGTAATTTCATATTTTTCATCGCTGAGGCATTCATATATGTTTTCTAATGTAATTCTTTTCATATGAGGACAAAGGTTACATGGGCGAACAAACTTAGTTTCGGGATTCTGCATAGCAACGTTATCGGACATTGAGCATTCAGTAAGTAGTATAACGTTTTTTGGTTTATTTTTTGATACATAGTCACTCATAGCTTTTGTAGATCCAGTAAAATCTGACTCCGAAACTACATCGGGAGGACATTCTGGGTGTGCTAAAACAACAACGCCAGGGTTTTCTGCTCGCATATCTTTAATATCATTCGAAGAAAATCTTGCATGAACTTCACAACGACCATGCCATGCGATAACTTCTATTGGAGTTTGCTTGGCTACATTTTTAGCTAAATATTCATCCGGTAGCATTATAACTGTATCAACATTCCATTTTTTTGCAATGTATTCAACAATTGCTACTGCATTAGATGATGTGCAGCAAATATCGGATTCTGCTTTTACGTCTGCTGATGTGTTGACGTAAGTAACCACTGGAAGACCTGGATATTTTTCTTTAATCAGTTTTACATCATCGCCTGTAATCGAGGAGGCAAGAGAACACCCTGCTCGTAAGGAGGGTATAAGTATTCGCTTTTTAGGGCATAAAATTTTAGAGGTTTCCGCCATGAAATGGACCCCTCCTTGAACTATTATATCAGCGTTTGTTTTTGTGGCTTCAATTGCTAATCCTAAGCTATCACCAGTATAATCTCCGATGAGACCAAAGATATCTGGAGTCATGTAATTGTGCGCTAATACAACAGCATTTTTATCTTTTTTTAATGCATTTATTGCATGCACTAATGGGGCATATGCTGGCCATTCAAACTTAGGAATGAAATTCGATACATCAGCATATAGATGATCTGTTGATAATTTTACCTCATCATTATAATCTAATTTATATTTTATGTCAGACGGTAAAGCACAAACTCCATTTTCAACTTCTAGGGTCTGGCCTATCCAGCGGCCATTTTCCCAGTTGTTGAGTTTTTTTTCCATTTTATACTCCTATTTTCTAATGCCCTATAAAGGTGATAAGTATTTATAGCCAACATTTAATAAGATAATTGTAATCAATAACTAGTTTTATTTAATTCATTAAAACGATTTAAAAAAGCTTTTTCCACAAATCCCACAGCAATTGGTTTAATTTTTATTTTTAATGAAGGGGGGGGCTTTAAAAAAAACCTATTAGCTTCGGGTATTGTAAAACCAGCAATTTGAGTTGCTTCAAACCAGGCAGAATAAAGGTCTGATTGTTTAATTTTTTTCTGTAGCTTAGCATTTTTAATAGCAGGAAGACTAAACCTTATATTTATCGCTTCTTCTAATTGAAGTTCAAAAGATTTATAATTTATTCCCAGTGCGGCTTTGAACGGACTAATCATATCACCAATTACATATTCAGCAGCATCATGTAATAAAGCTGCTAATTGATCACTTAAAGTCGAGTTAGGATTCTGCAATGTGAATATTTTTTCGACTAATAAGCTGTGCTCCGCGACGCTAAAGGCGTGAATACCAGATGTTTGACCGTTCCACCTTGCAACACGAGACAAACCCCTAGCAATATCTTCGATCTCTATGTCGAGTGGTGAGGGGTCAATTAAGTTTAAACGCCTACCAGATAGCATGCGTTGCCAAGCTCTTTTTGACTTAGTATTTTTAGGCATTTTTTCTGACAAATATTGCACCAGCTGAATAACCAGCCCCAAAACTACAAATTAGACCTATATCACCGTTTTTAAAGCCAGAGTTATATTTATGAAACGCTATTATTGACCCAGCAGAACTAGTATTTGCATATTCATCAAGAACTATAGGAGTTTTTTCTTTTTCAAATGTTTTCCCAAGTACTTTCTTTGCAATTAGTTGATTCATCGAAAGGTTCGCCTGATGAAGCCACAATCTTTTAAGGTTTCCGGGTTGTATATTATTCTTTTCACATTCTTTTATTATCATATTTGCAACAATTGGTACTACTTCTTTAAAAACGCTACGTCCATTTTGAACAAAAAGTTTATCCGTTAAGCCTTTTTTTCCACGGTCTCCTTTCATGCCATCATCCTCTGGGTCGCAATGATTGAGAAAGCCGAAATTATTTCTAATATTATTAGAAAATTCTGTTATTAATTTAGAGCTAATTATTTCCCAGTATTCTTTTTCGCTAACTTCGTCTGACTCAATTAGGGTGGCTGTCGCAACATCTCCAAAAATGAAATGCGCATCTCTGTCTTTAAAATTAAGATGTGCAGTACAAATTTCTGGATTTATCACAAGAACAGTTTTTGCTTGACCTCCATTGATAAGGCACCTTGCTGTTTCTATTCCAAAAGTAGCTGATGAGCATGCCACATTCATATCAAATGCAAATCCCTTCGCCCCAAGAAGGCTTTGTATCTCAATGGCGATAGCTGGGTAACCGCGTTGAAGGTTTGAACATGCACATATAATTGCATCAATATCCTTTGGGCTACGATTTTTTTTAGCTAAAGCATTTTGTGCGGCTTTATAGCCGATTTCTGCCAATATTGAGGGCTCTGAATTTTTTCTTGCTGGAATTATAGGTGCCATTATGTTTGGATCTAGAATTGTTTTTTTTGAAATCGTATACCGTGATTTTACACCTGACGCCTTTTCAATAAAGTTGGCATCTGAATGAGTTAATTCTAATTTCTTTCCATCACTGATTGCGGATGAGTTTTTTGCGTTCCAGATATCAACATATTCATTAAAGCTTTCAACTAATTCTTCGTTTGAGATAGATTCTTCCGGTGTCCATAGACCTGTTGAACTTATTACGGCTTTCATTCGATACCCTTTTAATTATTAATTATATATAATTGAACATGACATTAAAATTAAGCCTTTCAAGTTTAAAGATTTATTTAATTTAGTATATATAATATAAACTTAATTAAATATGAGTTCAGCTAATTTAAATCCCTACAAATATTATGTGCGAAACAATTTAATGTATGATCGTTGACCATGCCAACTGCCTGCATGAATGCATAAACAATTACGGGACCAACAAATTTAAAACCACGTTTTTTTAAATCAGCTGCCATAATTTTTGACACATTACTGTATTTTGGAATATCCTTGCTTTTGTGCCAATTATTTTGAATGGGAGTATGGTTAATGAAACTCCAAAGGTATTCGCTAAAATTTATTTTCTCTTGATCACGCATGTAAATAAAAATTTTGGCATTATTGATTGCTGCATTGATCTTTAACTTTGACCTAATGATATTAGGATTTTTCATGAGTCTTTCACAATCTAAGGCATCGAAGTTAGCTAATAAATCTGGATCAAAATTATTATAGGCTAATAGTAGGTTCTGTCGTTTACGTAGTAATGTAATCCAAGACAAACCAGCCTGCTGACCCTCTTGAATAAGTTTAGAAAAGAGCTCTTTTTCACATTTAATAGGACGACCCCATTCTTGATCATGATAATGAGTATAAAGCCGGTCATTTGGGGGAACCCAAGCACAACGGTTCAAAATGGGAATCTTCGTATAAGTCAAAACTAGTGGTTTGTTTTTAATCTATTTAGAGAAATTTTTCCATACCAATATTTGCTCTCGAATAGACTGGATGTGGGCCCTGATGGTTAACTTTCCAGCCATTTCTTTTGTAAAGTCTTAAAGCTGATTCATTTCGCGTGTTTGATAACAAAAAAAGATAATTTAATCCCATATCTTCTTTTGCATATCTTTCAAGTTCAGTAATAAGCTTTTGACCTATTCCTTTGTTGCGATGGTTGTTATCTACTGCCATTTTTGTAAGTTCATATTTGTCATTCTTATGTTTCATTAGTGCTACTGCTCCAACTACTTTTTGATCTAAATATGCTGAAAAAAC
>CAJQGR010000062.1 GCA_905477785.1 uncultured Hellea sp. | reverse complement strand
AAGAGCTTAAGGATAATGGCTTACGGGCAGTTTGTTTTTTATCGTTTGTATCAGTCATTTTCATCTTTCAAACGGTAAGTTCATAAATCTTACCTGTAATGTTATTTTCTAACTTACTTTAAGTCGTACAATCTAACGACCTAACACTTATATTCAACAAAGAAAAAATCTTTATTTTATTTTTATTTCATGTTCTCTATCAGGCCAGTCCAGAGGTACTAAGTCTACAAATCCAGAAAGTCGCTTTACCTCTGTTGCTAATGTCTTAGCAAGCTTTCCTCTTTTTATTCCTGCATGAACAATAGATTCTCGAGATAAAGCTTCCCCAATTTGATTTGACGAAAAACACCCCACAATAATTGGGTCAACGAAATTATATTCTCTATTCATTGCTTTTGATAAGGTTCGAATTTTACTACGACCATCTTGTGATCCATCTGAAGCTTCAATCCTAATTGCAACTTC
This sequence comes from uncultured Hellea sp., assembly GCA_905477785.1. Lineage (GTDB taxonomy): Bacteria > Pseudomonadota > Alphaproteobacteria > Caulobacterales > Maricaulaceae > Hellea. Next base: position 3,758 of record CAJQGR010000062.1, on the reverse strand, counting down.
TGCATTCCTTGCCATGGACTGTACTTGATCAAAACCAAGAGATATACATCCAGCTTTACGTGCCATAGTTACCAAACCTAATACCCGTCTTGATAATAAACGTTCAGTCACACCAAGTAAATCGTCCAGAACTTTAACTTTGGATTTAAAACTTCTACTGAAAGCAGACCTAGATATAACCTCAGAAACAGAACTAGATTCACTACTCACCCAAACTCCACGTCCTGGTAATTTTCCGAGAATATCAGGTACGACAACACCAGTTGGGTCAAGAACGAACCTTATCATATCAGAGCGATCACGCACTTCGCTCTTGGCGATACACTTTCGCGACATAGGCCTGTGACCACGCTTATCAAAGCTACTAATTTCTGAAGTGACCTGCAAGTAACTAACCTAACCAAAAACATCCTTAGCGGTGGGTTCAGATGGTATAGTAGGAATTTCTTCCTTAATATCCTCTTCTGAAACCAATAGATCACTTTCGTCGATCCAACCAGCCTTAACTCTTGCGCGCATTATAAGAGATGTCGCACTTTCTTCAGAGAGCTTAAACTCCTCTAGCATGCCAACCTCATGAACTTTTTCGCCATTTTTCATCTCAGTATATCCACGTAAGTCATCAGGAACCAAACCTGCAACATCTTCCACAGATAGTACTTCATTTTCACCAAACCTAACAGCCATAGGAAGAGTTACCCCTTCAATTTCTAGAACATCGTCATGTACACCAGCAGCGAGGCGTTTTTCGTCTTGCTCTTTGGCAATTCTTTCTAAGTACTCACGTGCACGTGCTTGTAATTCCTGCGCTGTTTCTACGTCAAAACCTTCAATAGAAGTTAAATCATCTATAGCTACATAGCCGACTTCCTCCATAGTTTCAAAGCCTTCTGAGACAAGAAGTTGTGCAATCATTTCATCCACATCCAAACCTATCATAAATAATTCTGAACGTTCTTTAAACTCGATCTGACGTCTTTCAGATTCTTGTTCTTCAGTAAGAATATCGATAGCCCAGCCTGAAAGCTGTGAAGCAAGGCGAACATTTTGTCCTCGACGGCCAATAGCTAACGAAAGTTGCTCATCAGGAACCACAACTTCAATTCTATCATTTGCTTCATCAATAACAACTTTTGCAACTTCTGCAGGCTGTAACGCATTTACAATAAATGTTGCCGCATCTTCAGTGAATGGAATTATATCGATACGCTCACCTTGAAGCTCATTGACAACAGCCTGAACACGTGATCCACGCATCCCAACACAAGCTCCAACCGGATCTATAGCGCCATCGTTTGAGTAAACTGCAATTTTCGCTCGAGAACCTGGATCTCTAGCAACCGATACAATCTGAATGATTCCTTCATATACTTCAGGAACTTCCTGAGAAAACAATTGGGCCATAAATTGCGGATGAGCACGAGAAAGGAATATTTGTGAGCCACGCGGCTCTTCTCGTACATCCATTATATATGCCCGTATACGATCGCCACCTTTGACATTTTCACGTGGCAATGCCTGATCACGTCTGATGACACCTTCAGCCCTACCTAAATCAACAATAATATGCCCGTACTCAACACGCTTAACAATCCCATTAATTATTTCGCCAATTCTATCTTTGAATTCAACAAACTGTCTAGCGCGTTCTGCCTCACGTATTTTCCCCATGATGATTTGCTTAGACATTTGCGCTTGAACGCGACCGAATTCTAAAGGTGGTAGAGGTGTTGAGATTTCGAACCCAATTTCAGCATCCGGGTAATCCATTTTTGCTGTAGCAAGGTTAATTTGTATAGAATCATTTTCGATCTCTTCGTCCTCAGTAACTGTTATTACACGACGCAAACTTTGGTCGCCAGTTACTGGGTCTAACTTTGCCCTTATATCCAGTTCAGAGCCATAGCGCATTTTAGCTGCCTTCTGGATAGCCTCTTCTATGGCCCCTAATACTATCTCCTTGGGTATTGCCTTTTCATCGGCAACTGCTTTCGCTATTTGTAATAACTCAAGTTTATTTGCACTAATTCCTGCAGTAGACATAAGGTCTCCTATTCACTTTTTGCATTGGTTTTTTGTTGTTTCACTTCGCTAGCTAAATTTTTTTTATCTTGACCTTCTTTAATCAGCTTATCTGTAATTAATAACTTAGACTCAGAAATCCATTCAAATGGAATCTGTGCAGTTTCACTTTCATCATCTAATTCAATATCTATATTGCTACCATAAACTCCAGCTATTACGCCACGGAACCTTTTACGTCCCTCTACCATCCTGTCTAAATCAACCCTTGCTGTATAACCAACATAGTTTTCAAAGTCTTGAAGAGAGGTTAAAGGACGCTCTAGCCCTGGCGATGACACTTCAAGTATAAATGGATCATGAATCGGGTCTTCGACATCAAGTATTGCTGTAAGCTCACGAGAAAGCTTTTCACACTCTGAAATACCCAAAAGGCCATCAGAAATTCTTTCAGCCATCACCTGAATTGTTTTCTTTCTACCTGACTGAACTCGTATTCTTACAATATTTAAACCCATATCTTTTGCAACAGGATCTACAATTGCGAATATTCTTTCATCAATATTCGTTTTCGTCTTCATAATATCTTTCATATTCTAACCAGGAGGGCAATAAAAAAGGCGGCCTTTTGGGCCACCCTACAAGCATCCTGTGCTAGAGGTAATTAGTGTTATCTAATTAAGTTGATAATAAGCACTTTGCAAGCCTTAAGTTAATTAAAATATTAAAATTTTATAAAATCAAAAAAATACCCCTGTCTACCTTCTCTTAATGCCTTTTCTAAATATCTAGTTTTAGGCCAGTTTTCAGGACGCTCCATCCAGTCTTTTCTTTCGGATGCATGCCATTCATAACCATTATGTCTTTTAATTTTTGTAAGAACCCAGTCGACATAATCCGTAATATCACTTCCAAACCTCAAAGCTCCCCCTTTCTGAATTACACGATAAAGGTCGGAAAGGAGTTTTTCATTTATAAGTCTACGTTTATTATGACGTTTTTTTTGCCAAGGGTCTGGGAAAAGTATAAAAACTCGATTTATGCTACTGTCAGGTAGTAAGTTTATTATTTGCCTTGCATCACCTCTATATAGCAGAATATTTCTAAGTCCTTGATCAACAACTCCCTTAACGGCCTTTACTATACCATTTAAAAAAGGCTCAACTCCTATTATTGTGATATCGGGGTTATTTTTTGCCTGCCATAAAAGATGTTCAGCTCCTCCAAAACCAATTTCTAGCCAGACTTCACCTTCAATATTAGAGAGAGGATTCTTTGCGAATTCTACTGATTTACTTATATCTATTTTAGGGTACTCTTTTTGCATCAAGAGCTCTTGATTAGTACTCAAAGGTTTTCCTTTAGATCTACCAAAAGTTCTTAAAGGTTTTAAGATGTTTTCTTTCATCCATTCAACTCATTTAAGGAAATAATTTAACAGGAGTAACAATTTATGACCTTATATTTCTAAAGCTCAAAAAGGTAAATCCCGTTGCTATCAAAAGGTTTATTAAAAATAAAGCATAATTTATGTGCTTAGAAAAAATTGTTTTTGGCATCGGTTTTGGTAATTTAATATCTAAAAATCCAGTTTTTTCAGGGCCTATATATTGCTCATAATAACCAAGTGGACTTATAATTCCCGAAACACCGTTGGCGGCAGCACGAACAACCGGAACTCCCTCTTCGATAGCCCTATATGCTGCCATATTAGAATGCTGAAACGGTCCAAAACT